>JAFLTK010000075.1 GCA_022511505.1 Muribaculaceae bacterium | reverse complement strand
ATAAAGGCTATGTAGTAATGGCTGTCAATGACTCGGTTGCCGACCTTGCCAAGCAATTCCTTGCCGAAAACAACTTTGTCGGCGACCAGGTAGTTCTCGAACTCAATAACCGCTTTGGCAGCGAAATCAACGTAAGCCGCGTCATCGCAGCCAAAGGCGAAAATGATATCATCGACTATATCGCTTTTGACGGCGAAAAGCCCGAGAGCAAGAGCAAATGGAAAGTGTGGTTTGGCAACCAAGGCAAGATAATCGACACTCCCGAGGAGGCTCTCGATATGAGAACCGATGTTACTGCCGACTATTCACAGTATCTCGAGCAGGAATGGGTTAAAGCCCTGCGCAAGAAATACAAGGTGAAAGTCAACAAAAAAGTGCTTAAATCACTGGAAGGCAAATGATTCAGTGAGTAAAACATAAACTGACCGCAAGTCATATCCTCTGATATACCTGCCGACGGCAGTCTCTCGTCACCGAGGGATTGTCGTCGCGGTTAAAAAAGAATAATCCTTACAACTCTCTTCAACCCGTCAACGTGAAAAACTTAAAGTTACTATTATCGACCGGCATCGTCGCCACCCTATCGCTTATCGCTATAGCCCAAAACAATATCGCCGAGGAGGTTGCTTGGGTCATAGGAGACCAACCTATCTGGAAAAGTGACATCGAGGAAGCCTATCAGCAACTCAAGTATGAGCCCGAGCAGATTCAGGGCGACCCCTATTGCATCATCCCCGAGCAACTTGCCGTCGAGAAACTGTTTCTCCACCAGGCCGATATAGACACTGTCGAGGTTCAGGACGCGATGGTAGCCCAGCAGGTCGAGGCCCAACTCAACTACTATATCGCCAATCTTGGCAGTCGCGAGAAAGTCGAGCAATATTTCCACAAGCCGCTGCCCCAGATGCGCGAGCAGTTGATGGACATGGCCCGCAACCGCAGCCGCGTGCAGCAAGTTCAGCGAAACTTGACCGAAAATATAACCGCAACACCGGCTCAGGTGCGTCAATATTTCAACAATCTCAGCGCCGACTCTATCCCCTACGTCCCGCTACAGGTCGAGGTGCAAATCCTGACACTCTCGCCCGCAATCCCCCGCGAGGAGGTAGAGGACGTCAAGGCACGACTGCGCGATTTCTCGGAACGCGTCAACTCGGGCCAGAGCGATTTCTCGACACTTGCTATCCTTTACAGCGAGGACCCCGGTAGTTCCAGCCGCGGCGGCGAACTCGGCTTCATGGGCCGCGGACAGCTTGTGCCCGAGTTTGCCTCGGTTGCTTTCAACCTCAACGATACTAAGAAGGTATCAAAGATTGTCGAGACTGAATTTGGCTACCACATTATCCAACTTATCGAGAAACGTGGCGACCGCATCAACTGCCGCCACATCCTGCTCAAGCCCAAGGTCAGCGACAAGGACCTCACCGACGCGCTGACTCGACTGGACTCGCTCAGAACCGACATGGTCGACAACCACAAATTCACCTTTGAGGAGGCCGTAGGCTATGTGTCACAGGATAAGGACACGCGCAACAACCGCGGCGTGATGGTCAACGAATATACCGGTACCACCCGCTTTGAAATGGCTCAACTTCCACAGGAAGTTGCCAAGCAGGTCAACAACCTGCAGATTGGCGAGGTTTCAAAGGCTTTTATCATGACCGACCCCAAATTGAACCGCGATGTCGTTGCTATCGTCAAGTTGACCAACCGCATTGATGGTCACCGCGCCAACCTCAGCGACGACTATCAGCAGATAAAAACAATGTATGAGAACGCCGAGCGAAGCCGCATCCTTGCCAACTGGATTGACAAAAAAATAGCCGATACCTACGTTCGCGTAGAGGATGGTTGGCGCAACTGTGATTTCATTCACAAAGGCTGGATAAAGGAACAACAATAACCCCCCAACGGTGTTGTCCAACAGGAATATAGACCAACGACCAAGGCGCCGCTGTGACTGCAGTCAGTTAGTCGCAGTGGCTCTGATTGTATTGACGGCCCTCCCGGTGCTTCTCGCCCAGTCGCCCGGACAGGCCGACAAAATCGAGCCGGTCATCCCGACGGTTGACCGCAACGAGCCCGGCAAGGTGTTTCTCGAGCATGCCGACCGTCTGGTGCAAGAGCAAGGGCCCGACAACGCTGCACGCGACTACCAGATACTTCAGGGCAATGTCGTGTTCCGTAAGGAGGGCATGTTCATGTACTGTGACAGCGCCTATTTCTACGAAACATCCAATTCGCTTGACGCTTTTTCCAACGTCAGGATGGAACAGGGCGACACCCTGTTCATCTATGCCGACGAACTCAACTACAACGGCATGAGCGAGATGGCGACCCTCTATGCCGGTAACACCAGCAGCAAGGTGCGCATGATTAACCGCGATGTAACGCTGATAACCGACGTCTTCAACTATGACCTCAACCGCAACATCGGCTACTATCAAACCGGCGGTCAGTTGACCGACCGTAAAAACCGACTGACGTCCTTTGAGGGCTACTATTATCCGTCGACAAAGGACGCGTTTTTCTTTGGCGACGTCATTCTGACGAGCATCGGCGACAACGATACCCTCAGGATGGAAACCGACTCGCTGAAATATAATACCGCGACCAACGAGGCAACTCTTATCGCCCGCACTTTCATCGAAAGCAAAGACGGCGACATCGTCTCGTCGTCAGGCAACTACAACACCAACACCGGCATGGCCTACCTCTTCTCCCGCTCCAAGGTGATTACCAAGAAAAACAATGTTACTCTGGAGGGGGACACGCTTTTCTATAACCGCGACCGTGGTTTTGGCGAGGCGATGGGTAACATGGAGATTGTCGACACCGCCGGGCGCCGCATCCTGATTGGCGAATATGGATTCTATAACGAACTGACCGACAGCGCTTTTGTCACCGGCGACGCCCTCGCCAAAGACTTCTCGCGCGGCGACACTCTCTATCTCCACGGCGACACCATCAACGCCTTCTATGCCCCCGACTCGACGCGAGTGACAACGGCGTTCCATCGAGTCCGCTTTTTTAGGAGCGACATTCAGGGCCTATGTGACTCGATGACCATCACCGAGTCTGATTCCATCATGAGAATGTTCTATAAACCAATTG
The DNA here is from genome assembly GCA_022511505.1 of Muribaculaceae bacterium. Taxonomy (GTDB): domain Bacteria; phylum Bacteroidota; class Bacteroidia; order Bacteroidales; family Muribaculaceae; genus HGM05190. The sequence continues at coordinate 2,369 of JAFLTK010000075.1, read as the reverse complement.
TTTGGAGCGGTCCGCGCCAGGTGTCGGGCAATCTGATTACGGTCCATTTCAACGACTCGACCGCCGACCTTGTCACGCTGCCAAAAACCGGACTGATGGCCGAGCATATAGGCGAAGACTGCTACAACCAACTGTCGGGCGACGACATGAAAATTTGGCTCAACGACTCGACTATTCAGCGGATGCTTGTCCAAGGCTCGGTGACCGCCGTCATCTTCCCGATGGAACAAGACTCGACCTACAACAAATATGCCCGCGTCGAGAGCAGTTTCATGAACGCGACATTTGTCAACAACGAGATTGACACGGTGCTCGTGTGGCCAGAAACAACGGGCACTGTAACCCCCCTCTACTTGGCAAAGCGCGGCGAGTATCTGCTGCCACAGTTCCGCTGGTATGCCAAATTGCGCCCGCTGTCCCCCGACGAGGTATTTGACTATCCGCCCGAGATGGACCTGCTACTGCGCAAGGAGGATGAATGACCCAACTAAAGTTGAAATTCAATTATGAGTGATATAATCAGACTTTTGCCTGACTCGGTCGCCAACCAGATTGCGGCCGGCGAGGTGATTCAACGTCCCGCCTCGGTCATCAAGGAACTCGTCGAAAACGCCGTCGATGCCGGTGCCACGTCTATATCCATCATCATCAAAGACGCCGGCCGCACTTTGATTCAGGTCGTTGACAACGGCAGCGGAATGAGCGACACCGACGCCCGACTCGCTTTTGAACGCCACGCGACCTCTAAAATCAAAAATGCCGACGACCTTTTTGCGCTCCACACCATGGGATTCCGCGGCGAAGCATTGGCGTCGATTGCTGCAATCGCTCAGATTGATATGAGGACCATGCTCCACGGCGCGGCGCTCGGCACTCGACTGATTATCAACGGCTCTAAGGTCGAATCACAAGAACCCGATGCCTGCGCGCCCGGCACAAACCTGATGGTCAAAAACCTGTTTTACAACGTCCCTGCCCGTCGCAAATTCCTCAAAAAGGATGCTGTCGAGATGAGCAACATCATGCGTGAATTTGAGCGTCTGGCGCTGGTCAACACATCGGTCGAGTTCACGCTGATTCACAATGATGTTACCGTCATACAACTGACTCGCGGCAGCCTCAAGCAACGCATCGCCCAACTCTTTGGTAAAAACATCGACAAGCAGATTATCCCTGTTCAGGCCGAGGTCTCGGTCGTCAGAATCTCGGGCTTCGTTTCGCTGCCCGAGCATGCGCGACGTCGCAACGCACTCCAATACTTCTTTGTCAACGGCCGCAACATGCGCCACCCCTATTTCCACAAGGCGGTGTTATCATGTTTCGAACAACTGATTCCTGTCGACTCCCAGCCCAACTATTTCATAAACTTTGAAGTGGACCCGGCCTCGATTGACGTCAACATCCATCCAACAAAACACGAGATAAAGTTTGAAGAGGAGCGGACAATCTGGCAGGTACTCGTGGCCTCCGTTCGCGAGTCGCTGGGACGGTTTAACGCCGTGCCCGCCATTGACTTTGACACCGAGGGTGTGCCTGAAATTCCGACATTCCAACCCAACGCCAATGCCGAGCATAGCGCCCCTGTCGACCCGTCCTATAATCCGTTTGCCACACCAACCGCCGGTTCATCGGGCCGAAGTATTGGCGGCGGTGGACCTCGCCCGCGCATGCCCATGCAAGATTGGGAATCGCTCTATCGCGGATTCACCGGACAAACGGCAGGCAACGACAAGCCCACCGAAGAATTTACAGTCGACAGCGTTCTCAACGACGTCACCAGCCGTGTCGACAATCTCGGCGAAACGATTGACGCGTTGCCAGGCACCGACACGCCGATGGGTGCCGTGGGGCTCGTGCAGGTTGCCAACCGATACATCGTCACCCCCGGTAGCGACGGGCTACTTATCATCGACCGTCGCCGTGCCCACATCCGCGTGCTCTACGAGCAATTCATCACCCTGACGCGCTCGCGCAGTTTCTCGTCACAGCATTTGCTTTTCCCTGAAACACTGACACTTAGTCCGGCCGATAACGTGACGCTGACATCTATTATTCCGTCGCTGTTGCCACTTGGTTTTGAGTTGGAGTATATGGGCGAAAACACGTGGAACATCAACAGCGTTCCCGCCGAGTTGGGTAAGGCCAATCCGGTCGAGACAATTCAAGGAATGATTGAGACCGTTCGCGAGACCGGCGCCGAGCCGGGCGACGCGATGCAGGAGCAACTTGCCCTGTCAATGGCTCGCGCAGCCGCTACCGGCAGTCACCACGAGATGAGCGACCTCGAAGCCGAGCATCTGCTCAGCAATCTGCTCAGCCTCGTTACTCCTTCCTACACCCCTGACGGACTGCAAATTATCGCCACATTG
>JAFLTK010000074.1 GCA_022511505.1 Muribaculaceae bacterium | reverse complement strand
GTCGGGCAGGATGACGGCGGCGGCGAAGACGGGTCCGGCGAGACATCCGCGACCGGCCTCGTCGACGCCGGCCTCGTTGATGGAAAAATTGCAACAGGGAGGGAGCATAAAAGTGAGTTATCAATTGACTAACAGGCCATAGCCTTGGCCAGACTTGTTGACGAGCATCGGGGCGCACGAGCCCAGTTTCTTGCGCAAGCGCGAGATGCCGACGTCGATATTGCGGTCAGAGCCCGGGTCCTTGCCGGGGTGGATGATTTCAGAGATTTCGGCGCGCGAGAACATTCGTCCGGGGTTTTGGGCGAGGATTGAAAGGAGTTGTAGCTCGGTGCGGCTGAGCGATGCGCGCTGTCCGTCGATGATGACAGTCTGGTTGGAGAGGTCAATCTCGATGCCGCCTATTGTCAGGTTGGTTGAATTGGCGGGAGCCGATTCAGCAGGCGCGACGGCAGCCGTGCGGCGCTTCATCAGGTTGTGGCGGCGTATGATAGCCTTGACGCGCGCCATCATTTCGCGCAAGGAGAACGGTTTGAGGATATAGTCGTCGGCCCCGGCGTTGAACCCGGCGATGATGTTGTCCTCGCTGTCGGCGTCGGTGCAGAAGATGACGGGAACCGAGGCGGTGTCCGGGTTCTGCTTAATCATGGTGACAAATCTGAGTCCCGAAAGGCGACCGATTTGCCCCGTCTCGGCGATAATCAGCGAGAAAGCCGTCAGGTCGAGGTCGAGCGCCGCGTCGGCATCGTCGAGCGTCGCGACATCATAGCCCTCTGTCTCAAGGTTTTGCTTGATGAGGTCAACAATCATAGCGTCGCTGTCGAGCAAAAGGATTTGCTCAACGTCGCTGTCTCGAGTGATGATGCCACTTGCTTCAAGCATGATATAAAACTCCTATCTAAATATCGAGTGCCGGACCGGCCAATCACGGGCGCCGCGGCTCTTAAAATCGTTGATTCCGATTGGTTTATAGAATTTTTTACATATTTATAAAAACCTACTACAAATTTAAGGGAGTTTTTCAAGAAATGCAAGCACTCGCCCAAAATTGTAACCAAATTGTAACATCGGTGACACCCGCCGCAGGGCGAGTGACACCAACGCGATGGGTACGGTTACGCTTTTTTGCTGCGGAATTCTTCCTTGATGGTGTCGACAACGTTGATGATGTAGTCGCCGGTTTTCTCGAGGTCGGCAATGATGTCCATGTAGTAGATACCGGCCTGATACTCATAGTGTTTGGCGTTGATGCTCTGGATGTTGGCGCTGCGCAGTTGGTTGCGGAGGTTGTTGATTTCGCGCTCTCGGTTGTAGGAGTTGATGATGTCCTCTTCGCGCACGTGTTCCATGTCGCCAAGGAGCAGGAGCATGTTGGTCATCGCGCCCTCGACCTCGATGAACATTGAGTCGATTTTGGCCACGAGTTCTTCGTTGAACTTGATACCGCTCTGCTGCTTGCGGATAAGAGTCTTGGCCACGCCATAGCAACAGTCGGCAATGCTTTCAATCTCGGCGATGATGCTGAGCATGGCGGCGATGTGGTGCTTACCGGCGTTGGAGAGGCGACCCTCGGAGATGCGGTTCAGATAGTTGGCGATTTCAATCTCCATGCGGTCTGAAATCTCCTCATATTTCTCGAGGCGCGAGAAGTCATGTGAAAATTCTTGTGATGTATCCTTGGCGTGGACAAGGTTCTGGGCCATGGCAATCATGCGCTGCACGCGCTGGCCATAGACGAGGATTTCTTTCTCGGCCTGGGAGATGTTGAGTTCTGACGCGCTCATCAGACCGCCCGAAATATACTTGAGTTGGAACTCGTTTTCCTGGGCATGCTTGGCGGGGACAAGGCGCTCGACGATTTTCACATAGAGGCCTGTCATCCAAATCATTATCGAGAGGTTGACGAGGTTAAAGACGGTGTGGAAGAGCGACAGACCAATCGAGACGCTCTGCTGCATGGAGCCGATGGCGGCAAGCACCGGGTGGCCGGCCGGCAACGAGTTGTCAAAGAGGTGGTCATAGAGATTGGGGTCGGTGGCCTCGATGTGGTTTACATACTCAACGAGCTGGTCTGGGTTGCCTTGGCCGAGGGCCTCGGTCAGCCACGACGTGAACTCGACAAACGGGAAGAAGACACAGAGGGTCCAGATGGTGCCGAGGAGGTTGAAAAGGAGGTGTCCCATGGCCGTTCGCCGTGCCGCCACGTTACCGCTCATCGAAGCCAACAACGGTGTCACCGTCGTTCCGATATTGGAACCCAACACGAGTGCACACGACATATCAAACCCTATCCATCCCTTGCTGCACATAATCAGCGTGATGGCAAACGTTGCCGCCGACGACTGTATCACCATCGTCAGCACAAGGCCGACGGCAAGGAATATCAGAACCGACAGGAAGCCCTTGGAAGTGTACTCCTGCAAGAACTCAAACATCTCGGGATTACTCTGCAAATCAGGGACATAGAGGCTAATCATATCCAAGCCCATGAACAGGAACGCAAAGCCTATCAAGAACTCGCCAATCGACTTGTTGCGACTCTTTGACGAGAAAAGAAGCGGTATTGAGAGGCCAATCAGCGGCAAGACAAACGTCGACATGTTGACCTTGAAGCCAAAGAGGGCTATAATCCACGCCGTGAACGTCGTGCCGACGTTGGCACCCATGATGACGGCCATCGACTGGGCCAGCGTCATCAATCCGGCATTCACAAAACTGACAACCATCACCGTCGATGCCGACGAACTCTGGATTAATGCAGTGATTAACATACCGGTCAAGGTTCCGGTCAGGCGGTTACGAGTCATTGCCGACAGGATGTTGCGCAGTCGGTCGCCGGCGGCTTTCTGGAGACCCTCGCTCATGACCTTCATTCCATAAAGGAACAGGCCGACGGCACCCAGCAAGCACAAGAAATCTAAAAGACTGTAGGTCATCTCTATTGAATGGTGAGGTGAATGTTTCAGAGTGCAAAAATACAAATTTTTGCTAAAAAGCAACCCCGCCGCCCCACTTTTTCATAAAAAATTCATTTCCCGGGACAAGGCTCCGGGGCCTTGATTTCGCCCTCGCGGTCTATCACCAGCCTTCGGCAGACCAAAATCAACTGCGGCCTCTCGTGATGAAATGCCTCGTTAATGGATGTTGTCTCCGGTAGAAACCCGACCGGCGAAAAGAGAGCAACACACTCTTCGATTCTGAGCCGGACGAGCAGTTCTGTCGGTAACAATCATAAAAAAGCACGAGTTTTGACCTAAACAATGGAAAAATTCGCGTTTCAGGTCAAAACTCGGCACTGTTTTGATTTCTAACGAGCAAAAAGGTCATCCATCGTAACCTCGCTATGAACTATGCTGCGATGCTTTCCGGCACCGATGCCAAAAGTTGTCACAAACGTATGGACCACAGCGTGTCTTGTGCCGGTTCGCTCTTTGAATATACCCATCCGGGTGCGCAATTTGGCTTCATATTCATTAGAAATATAAAATTCTTGTTCACTGAATTTCATCTCGCAAAGGTGAATAATCCGATCAGCCCTTTCAATAAGCAAATCTACCTGAGCGCCGGGTAGTTGCTTTTCTTCATCAGCAATGGCCTTCCATGATGTTACCGACGTTGCGATACCCCAGATACCAAGCGCTTTCTTGATTTGTTTATGGTGACGCATACAGATCAACTCAAAAGTCCTTCCCATCCAGGACTTTATCCCGGGATTATCTAAATTGTGGCTCCACCATTCGGTATCTTTATTGTGGTGATTGGCAATGAACTTGAAATAAAACAGCGTATAGAAATCAACGAGACGATAGACGGTTGAACCCTTTTTGCCAAAGACCTCAAATCTCTCGATGAAATCACACTGCTCGAGATTACTTAAGATTGTACTAAGAAATTTTCCGTTAAACTTTACGGCCTTAACTATTTCTTGGCGGGTCAACCCGTCTTTGTGTTTGTAGAGAAGGTCAACTATTGCAAGATAGGACTCGGTGTGAGAAAAAAGAGCGCTATAAAGTTCTTCATATTCATTGATAAGGGGGGCGTTTCTGTTGAAACACATCATGTCGATGTTTTGAGCAACACTCATCTTGGCGTTAAATAAACTCAAATAAAACGGGACACCTCCGGTCAGCATATAAGTCTGAAGAATGTCAAACCTCGTTAATGGTGAGTCGATGGACTTGAAGTATTCTTCAGTCTCGGCGAGCGTAAAGGGGGAGAGGTACAACCTGTGTGTTATGCGATTATGGAGGCCGCCTTGATTCTCAAGCAAATTGTTTGCCATCCAGGATGTTGCCGACCCTGATGCTATTAAAACGATGTCATATCTTCTATTGGCCCACCCGTTCCAAAAATTCTCAAGCGCACTGACAAACGTTGACCGTTGGGTATCAATCCATGGCATCTCATCGATAAAGATTACTTTTTTTCGGTCATCGGGTAGTGACTCAAGATATTCCTCGAGAGCATCAAAGGCGTCATACCAATCGGCAAAAGCAGGTTGCTTTTTGCCCGAATATTTAGATAATGACTTTGCAAAATATTTCAGTTGTAACCGCGTTTTTGTCCTATGTTGGCCAACGTAGGAAAAATCATAATTGCTTTCAAAGAAACGATCAATTAAAAATGTTTTGCCCACACGTCGGCGCCCACAAACTATAACAAACTCAGAACGAGTGGATTCCATACATTCTCTCAAAATCCCACATTCCTCGCTCCTACCTACAAGAACCGGTTTTTTATGCTGTGTTTTCATGTCGCTAAATTACAATAAAAAACTGAAACCGCAAGAAAAAAGCACGAGTTTTGACCTAAACAATGGAAAAATTCGCGTTTCAGGTCAAAACTCGGCACTATTTTGATTTCTAACGAGCAAAAAGGTCTTCCATCGTAACCTCGCTATGAGGTTGATTTCAGCTTCGTCGCCAAGGGGCCCGGGGGGCACGTCAACAAGTGTGTGACCTGAACATGCCGATTCCCTTCACTCTCGGGGCGCAATTTAGCGGGAGATTTTTTGCAGTCTGAACATTTTGCTATAATTTTGCGTTCTAAATAGATAGTTTATAAAGCATAACCAAAAATATGGAAGAAAAAAAGATCGACCGTCTCAGTTACGCATTAGGCCTGAGCATGGGAAACAATTTCCGCGCCAGTGGTGTGGAAACGATTGATGCCGAGGATTTTACAGCCGGATTGAAGGCCGTATATGACGGCACGAAACCGCTGATCAGTTATGACGAGGCCAAGGAGGAAATCCGCCGCTATTTCATGGAACTGGAGGCCAAGAAACAGAAGGCCGACCAGGCTAATGCCGAACTCGGCAAGGCTTATCTGGCCGAGAACGCCAAGCGCGAGGAGGTCAAGGTGACCCCGAGCGGATTGCAGTATGAAGTAATCGCCGAGGGCGAAGGCGAATCGCCCAAGGCCACCGATATGGTGACGGTTCACTACACCGGCACCCTGATCGACGGTACCGTTTTTGACTCGTCGGTTGAGCGCGGCGAGCCCGCGACATTTGGCGTCAACCAGGTCATTCCGGGCTGGGTCGAGGC
>JAFLTK010000073.1 GCA_022511505.1 Muribaculaceae bacterium | reverse complement strand
TTATCGAGTTCAACAAAGACAGCAAGCGCATCATCCTCAGCCACAGCCGCATCTTTGAAGATGAACAGCGTGCCGAGCGCGGTGAGGCAACTCCCCGCAAGGGTGGCAAGCGCGGTGGCAAGCGTGCCGCAGCGCCCGAGGAAAACAACCTCCTCTCGACTCCCATCGAGAAGACTACCCTCGGCGACCTCGAGGCTCTTGCTCGCCTGAAAGAAGAACTCTCTAAGTAATCTCAGACTCTGAATTACAATCCGTTATACTGAGCGGTTGCCCTGAGCGGGGCAACCGCTCTTTTTTTGAGGCAACATACAAATTAGCAAGTTGTTGGTTAGAGCGGACCCGACATGTCGCGTCTTTACGGGGACAAAAGGAACGGCAATTTCTCCCGGTCTATAGATTTAAACTCGGCAAAAATATGTAACTTTGTGAAAAATACATGCAATGAAACACAATTGGGAATACAAGCGCCTCGGCGACGTCTGCGAAATTAATTACGGAACACGTATCGTTGCAAAAGAAACCGAACCAGGTGAATATAAAGTTTACGGTGGTGGCGGTGCAACTTTCTCTACGAAACTTTTCAACCGAGAAAACTGCATGATAGTGTCTCGCTTTGCTATGTCTTCTACATGTGTGCGTTTTGTAGCAGGTAAATTTTTCCTTAATGACAGCGGATTATCTGTTAAGCAAATTTCCGAAAATCTTTTACAAAAATATGTTGACAAGTTCTTATGGGCAAACCAATTTCAAATATACAACTTAGGAAGAGGTCTTGCACAAAAGAACTTAGATGTAAAAAAATTTTTAAATATTACTATTCCTGTTCCACCTCGGGAAGTGCAGGAGCAGATTGTGGCCGAGTTGGATACTATAACTGAGGGGATAGCGGCGTTGCGCGAGCAAGTTGCTGACCTTGACCGCCTCGCTCAAACCCTTTTCTACGAAACGTTCGGCGACCCAATCACCAACCCCAAAGGTTACAACATTACAAAACTATCGGATGTATGCTCTTTAATTACTGATGGAACACACCAAACGCCAACCTATACTGATGATAAAATCAATGGTGTAAAATTTTTATCTGCCAAAGATGTTGTTAACGGTTATATCGATTGGAATAATATCAAATACATTCCATTCAATTTGCACAAAGAATTACATAAACGATTAGCCCCCAAAAGAGGCGATATTCTATTATGTAAAAACGGGACAACGGGAATAGCAGCTTTGGTTGAGACCGATGAAGTTTTTGACATTTATGTCAGTTTAGCTTTATTAAGAGCCAATGATGATATTGATAAAAAATATCTTTTATATGCTATCAATAATCCATTTACCAAAGAACAGTTTACTAATTCTTTAATTGGTATTGGCGTGCCAAATCTACACTTAAATAAAATACGAAATACTAAAATTATTGTTCCTCCGCTTTCTTTGCAACAACGATTTGCTGAGCAAATAGAGGCTATTGAAGCTATGAAAGCTACATTAGCTACTCAGGTTGCCGATGCCCAAACACTCCTCGACAGCCGCATAGACTATTGGTTCAATTAAAACTACACATCAACCCCACAGCGATTGTGGGCGCGACATGTCGCATTCCTACCGTGGCGGCCATTCAGTAGGCGATGGAATCAGCTTGAAGGCACCCTAACTGTCGGGGTTTTAACTGATGCGGCTCCAGTCGGCGATACGGTTGGTGAGGAGGGTAAGTTGGCGGGCGGCGATGCGGTTGTCGGGGGCGGCGAGCATGGGGTCGGCGTTGAGCAGGGCGATGGCGGCGTCGCGTGTTTGCTCGACGAGGTCGGCGTCCTTGGTCAGATTGGCAACCTTGAGGTCAAAAATCAGTCCGCTCTGGGCAGTTCCCTCCATGTCGCCCGGGCCGCGCATTTTCATGTCGGCCTCGGCAATTACAAAGCCGTCGGTGGTCTGGGTCATCAGTGTCAGTCGTTCGCGCGTAGTTTTGGAAAGTTGGGGCTTGGACATGAGGATGCAGTAACTTTGGTCGCCGCCGCGGCCCACTCGTCCGCGAAGTTGATGGAGCTGTGAAAGGCCAAAGCGCTCGGCATTCTCGATAACCATCGTGGTAGCGTTTGGCACGTTGACGCCCACCTCGATAACAGTCGTGGCAACCATAATGCGCGCCTCGCCCGACGCGAATATACTCATCTGGTAGTCTTTTTCGGCCGGCTTCATGCGCCCGTGAACGTATGCAATTTTGTAGTCGCGGAAGGTGTCACAAATCATTTCATATCCCTCCTCGAGGCTTTTGAGGTCGAGTTTCTCGTTTTCTTCAATCAACGGATAGACGATATAAACTTGGCGTCCTTGCCTAAGTTGCTCGCCAATGGCGCGATAGACGTCCATGCGTTTGTTTTCATATCTGAGTACGGTCACAATCGGCTTGCGGCCGGGTGGCAATTCGTCGATAACCGAGAGGTCGAGGTCGCCATAGACGGTCATGGCGAGCGTTCGCGGAATGGGCGTTGCCGTCATCACGAGCACATGGGGCGGAATGATGTTTTTGGTCCAGAGGCGCGCGCGTTGGGCGACGCCAAAGCGGTGTTGCTCGTCGATGACCGCCATCCCGAGGTTCTTAAACTTGACGTTGTCCTCGATGACGGCGTGAGTGCCGATAAGGATGTGGACGGCGCCGCTTTGGAGGCCTTCGTGAATCAGGTCGCGCGCCTTTTTGGGCGTTGAGCCGGTCAGCAGTTTAACGTTTATCCCAAGGCCTCCGACCATCGACGATATTGTTTCAAAGTGTTGAGTGGCAAGTATTTCGGTGGGCGCCATGAGACACGCTTGATATTGGTTGTCGAGCGCTATGAGCATCGACATTAGCGCCACGAGCGTTTTGCCACTGCCGACGTCGCCCTGCAGCAGTCGGTTCATCTGCTTGCCGGTGCAGGTGTCTTTTCTGATTTGGCGGATGACACGTTTCTGTGCTCCGGTCAGTTCAAAGGGCAGACACTCTTTATAGAATGTGTTGAAATAATAGCCGATTTTGCCGAACACAAAGCCGCCCGATGATGCAGCGCGATTGCGACAAAACCGCTGAATATCAAGTTGCAAGTAGAACAACTCTTCCCACTTGAAGCGATTGCGTGCCGCGTCGAGTTCGGCTGCATCCTTGGGTGCATGGATGGCGACAATTGCGCGCGCGAGGGGCATCAGCCTGAAGTGGGATATTATCGACTGAGGCAACGTCTCGGTCAAGTTTGGGGGAAGGTTGCCGAGCACCTGAGCCACGAGACCGTAGATTGTGCGCGAGGTAATGCCACGCTGGCGCAGTTTCTCGGTCAGCGGATAGTTGCCGCGCAGGCCGGTAGAGTCGGCGTTGCTCCCCTCGGCATCGACCTCTGGGTGGGTCATTGACCAGCGGCCGTTGAACATCGCGGGCTTGCCAAAAACGACATATCGGCGCCCGTTGGTATAGGCCTTGCGTATCTCGGCGATGCGCCTGAACCACACTATCTCCATCAGCCCGCTACCATCTGAAAACAAGCCGACCAAGCGCATTTTCGCCCCTTCGCCATGCACCGAGAACGAGACAAACTCGCCCTTTACGAGCATTGCAGGCATCGACGACTCCTCGACGTCGCGCGGAAAATCGGCAATGCGGTAAACGCGACTGCGGTCAAGGTAACTCGTCGGGAAATGGTACAGCAGGTCATAATAGGAACTGATGCCAAGCTCGGCTTTGAGCAACTTGGCGCGTGCCGGTCCTACCGACTTCAGGTATGTTATGTCGCGGTCCCTCAGCCTGTTCATCCCCTGTCGTGAATGTTTTGTAGATAGATGCGCGCAATCTCGATGTCGCCCGGGTTGGTAATCTTGATGTTGTGAACGTCGCCGGCAACAAGTTCAATCGGGCCGAGGGCGGCACGTTCGATAGCGGTCGCCTCGTCGGTCATTTCGGCGGTTTCGGTCTGCTCAAAAGCCGCAATCAAGTCACGGGCAATAAACGCCTGAGGTGTCTGGACGGCGCGGAAAAGGCTACGGTCAACGGCGCGTGATGTCCCGTCGGGCTCAATCTGCCTCAACGAGTCGGTAACGGCAACGGCGGGTACAACGGCTCGTGAACGGCCTGCGGTCAATGGCTCGAGAATGCGCTCAATCAGAGCGGCGCTGACAACGGGGCGCGCGCCGTCGTGAACCGTCACGATGTCGTCGGGACCGACAGTGCCGAGCGATTTTAGCGCATTGGCCACACTCTGATGTCTCGTCGACCCGCCATAAACCAACCGTGGGGTCTCGAAACCGACCGCCCGGCAGGCGTCAAGCCAGTGCTCCTCCATCTCGCGGCTGATTACCAGGATGACTTCCTCGCCGTGGCGCTGTCTGAAAGCATCGATGGTCGACATCAGTACTACCCTGTCCCCGTCGAGAGGCAGAAACTGCTTTGGTAGCCGCGCGCCATAACGGCTTCCCGTCCCGGCCGCAACAATGATATGCACAATCCTTCGGCTCATAATATTGAGATTGAGAAATTCAACGGATGGCCAAGGTAATCATTAACACCCGTGACGATGCCATAAACCGCTATGAGTATGAGAATTATGGCAAGAACGCGGTTTATCAGGATGAGCGAACGCGTGTTGAAGCGCGAGCGAACGCGGCTGACTGCCGTTGTCACAAAAAACCACCACACCACGGCTCCGACGGCAATGCTCGCATAGCCGACCACATAGTGGTAGGCCATAAATTCGGGAACGAGGAAATTAAAGCGAGCAAAAAGTGTGATGATAAAAAAGACAATCAGCGGGTTGGAGAACGTCAGCAGGAAGCCGGTCACAAAATCTTTCCAGTAGGTGTTGGCCGGAATATTGGGTGCGGCTATCGTCCGGGTCGGGCTGACTCGATACAGATACAGCGCGTAGGCGATAAACACCACGCTACCGGATATTTGCAACGCAATCTGATGGGCTGTTATGAAGTCGGTAATGAAGGAGAGCGAGAAGCCGGTCAACAGCGAGTAAATCACGTCGGAAAGCGCCGCACCGAGGCCCGTAAAGAAAGCCGGCCAACGACCCTTGCTGAGGGTGCGCTGGATACAGAGCATACCGATGGGCCCCATGGGCGCCGACACCAGTATACCAATCAGCAATCCGCGGACAATAATGAGCGGTAACATTTCCATGACTACAAAATTAGAAAATTACTTTCTAACGTGCAACCAATCGCCAAAAATTCCCCGTCGCGGGACTTTTTCAATCGAGATTGTCCATCATTCTTCAATCTTAATTGAAACAAAAAATCGCTTCTGCCACCAAATGGCAGATGATGTTACTATTTTTGCACCATCATTAACTATAAAACATTAACCCATGTTGATTGAAGTGCAAAAACGCCGCTGTCTTCGTTGCGGTCACGAATTCTCCCACATCCTCGGGGGAATTGTCCTAACTTTGTTTCCGCGCTGCCCGAAATGTGGAACTAAATTTACTCAAAGAATTTCAGGGTCTCCGGTCCCTCGAAACTTCTAAATCTCTTTCATTCTGCCGTCAATCGGCTGATTATCATGCTAAATTGTGCTTTAGCCATTTTCTTGAACAAATGAGGCTGATAATCGGTTGATTATCAGCCTCATTTGTGCTCGAAGCGGGACTCGAACCCGCACAGCCGCAATGGCCAAGGGATTTTAA
>JAFLTK010000072.1 GCA_022511505.1 Muribaculaceae bacterium | reverse complement strand
CATCCTGAGTGCGGTTGACGATGTCGCTTTGCGAGCCGCCGGTGGGCTTGTTGCGCTCGATAAGCAGACCGTTATCAGAAGCGTTGGTGATATCGAGGTTTTTGAAGTGCCAGTAGGAGCTGGTCAGACGGATACCCTGATTGGGATTGTCAGAATGGCCATGATAGGGCATATCAGAGAAATCGAGGATTGCGCGACCTTGATAACCCCAGAGTTCGATCATCTTGCCGGGCTCGCCGTTGCGGTCGTTGATGTTGATGCGCTTGTCATAGACGTAGGTACCGGCCTTCATCCAGATGCGGTCGCCGGGAGCGGCGATGTCGATTGCCTTCTGAACGTCAAAGAACGGGTTCTGCTCAGAGCCGTCGGCCGTTGCATCGTTGCCGTCGGGGGCACACCAGATTACACTACCTTGGATAATATCGGGAGTTTCTACAACCTCGTCGGTCTTGAATTCCTTCATGTCACCGAGGGCGAGACCGAAGTCGGTCACGGCGTAGGCGCGTACAAAATATACGGTTGCGTCGTCAAGTGATACCGAGGTTGAGAAATTAACGGCGGGACGAGACATTGTAGCAACAGTTGCACCAAGGCCGTTGGCCTGCTCGAGAGAAGTCAGTGAAGCGAGAGAGTTTTTGCCATAGATGACACCAACCTCGGTGAGGTCAAGGCCACCATCGTCGGTAACAGTACCGCCAACGCGATATTTCGAGCCGCTCTTAGTGACATCGGCAGTTGCAACAACGGCAGCAGTTGCCGGAGAGGTTACAAATGATGCAATATCGCCGTAGGCATAACCGGCAGCCGAGAGGGCGTAAGCGCGGTAGTAAACGGTCTTGCCGGCCTTCAATCCTGAGATTGTGACGGTGAAGGTTGTCTTAGTGGGGTCGTCGGTTGTGATGACGTTGTCGGCAAGCGAGGGCTGGGCGTTAAGACCCCAGATGATACCGGTAGCGGTGATAGTTTGGTCGCCGCCGTCGATAATAGTACCGCTTACGTCGGCCGAGTTTTTGGTGACATTAACAGCGGCACCGGTCGATACGGTAGCGGGAGTACCGTAGGCCTGGGCATAGACGACAAGGTTGTCGATATCGGCATCGCTACCCGTGTCATTGGCAAGTTTCACTCGGTTGACATTCAGGTCGTTGACCTCGAGAACACGCAGGTTGCCGTTTGTAGTAACGGTTCCGGCCGCTGTCCAAGTCGAGCCGCCGTCGGTCGACAGATAGGGGGTTACCTCCTTGCGGAAAGCGTCCCACTCTACGCGCTTAACGCCGCTGTTGAGGACCGGGGTAACGACGTATGACCCGTTTTTGGGCATGCGCAGGTTCATTGTCGAGCCGTTGGGGTTATAACTTGAGTTGGTCGACTGGAACGCGAGTTTGTAGAGCCATGAGCCCTGGCCGGGAACGTAATATTCGACCTCGTTTGCAGGCGAGTTTGAAGGATAGGTCTCGGCATCCTCCCAGTCCTGAACGAAGTAGCGACCCAGTTCGTCGACCGTCTGTGACGACTCGTCGATGAGAGTGCGGAAACTCTTTACCTCTCCATAGCTGCGAGTGTCGCCGTAGGCAACGTATGCACGGTAATATATTGTGGTACCCTGGCGCAAGTCGCTCAATGTGGCCTCAAAGTTATTGCCGCTGAGAGTGGCAACGGCGCGGTTGTCGTCGATGGCAGGCTCCTTGACGCTTGAACTCCAAGCAAAGCCGACCTCGGTAATCGTCTGCCCCTCGTTTTTGGTAATTGTTCCAAATAGGGTAGCGCCGTTCTCAGTGATGGCCGTAGCATCGCCGGTAGCAACGGTCACGGGAGTGGCAAATGTGGTTGCATAGACGGCGAGGTTGTCGATGTCGGCGTCCTTGCCGGCGTCGTTGGCCACCTTCACTCGGTTAACGGCATCGTTGCCGACGTTGACGGTCACTTTGTTTCCTGCCGCTGTTTGAGCAGCCTCGGTCCAGGTAGCGCCGCCGTCGGTCGACGTGTAAACCTTAACCGCCGCGCGTCCTAAGTCAAAAGTGATGCTTGCAACGCCCGAATCAAGAATTGGAGTGATGACGTATGACCCGCTCTTGAGCATGCGCAGGTTGTGGCCGCTACCGTCAGGTATATAGTCGCTGTTAGAAGCCTGATAAGCATTCTTGTAGACCCATTCTCCTTGGCCTTCAACGTTGTAGGTCGTTTCATTGGCCGCCTCGTCTTTGGTTGACGGATAAGTCCCAAGTTCTTCAAAGGTATTAACAAAATAAGCACCATCGCCGCCTATCGCCCACGATGTGCCAAAACAACCGGCAAGCGCAACAATCACGGCTGCCGCTCGCCTGAAAATTGGTTTTTTCATGCTTTTGAGATTATTTAAAATAATTCGTTGAGTTGATATAATTACAATATGCCGCAAAATTACACTTTTTAGTTGTAATATACAATAGTTAAAACAACCAATTTGTCGGCTCTAAGTGTTAAATTTTGGCATATTTGTAAATTCTAAACATTTTTGTTAAGTTTGCCAAAAAATTAGCTAATATACTTTCCGGCATATACTAAAATGAAGAAAATAACAATTCTTGTGCCTGTTTTTAATGAGGCAAGCAACCTTGATAAGTTAATTTTGAAACTTAACAGGTTGATTGATGGAGACTTGCGCTCTACCAATGACGGCGTGGATACAGAAGATCAAGATTGGAATTTTTCTCTCAAAGATTTTAGCTGGGAGTTTCTTTTTGTCAATGATGGTTCGTCAGATACCACATTAAACGATTTGCGCAGACTCCGCAAAGAAAACAATAGAATAAATATTGTAAATCTTTCACGCAATTTTGGTAAGGAAAGCGCAATGCTTGCCGGGTTGGATTATGCTCTTGGCGACGCTGTCATCATTATGGACGCCGACCTTCAAGACCCGGTCGATTTAATCCCGCAAATGATATATTGGTGGCTTAAGGGCTATGACGACGTTTATGGGAAACGTGCCGATAGAGGGAAAGAAAGCTGGATAAGAAAACGTCTCTCTCTAGCCTATTATTCAATATTGCAACACTCTACAAGAATAGAAGTGTTGCCCAATGTTGGCGATTTCCGTCTCTTGGATCGTCGTGTAGTTGAAGCTCTCAAACAATTAAGAGAAACACAGCGTTATACCAAAGGATTGTTTTGCTGGGTAGGATTTCCTAAGAAGGAAATTATATTTAACCGGGTCGATAGAAATTCAGGAAAATCATCTTTTAAATTAACCTCATTGATTAACCTTGCAATCGAAGGTATAACGAGTTTTACCACCGCTCCTTTAAGATTTGCAACACTTTTGGGCTTCTTTGTCAGCCTTATATCACTTGGGTATATGATTTTTATATTGCTAAAGACTCTTATATTCGGCGACCCGGTTCAAGGTTTCCCCACTTTAATCTGTGCGTTACTTTTCTTGGGTGGTGTTCAGCTAATAGCTCTTGGTATTATCGGAGAATATATAGGGCGAATCTTTAACGAGACAAAGGGACGCCCCGTCTATATAGTTGAATCCTATAACGAACAAAAAGCGTAAGACCAAAGTAACTATAAAAATCGGTAACCGGCTCTAATTTGAGAAGTTCACTTTGTGAGTGAAAAAATTGTTTTGAAAAGAGGGGAGAGGTTTTGGGAAAAATTCTTAATTTTGCATTTTATTTCTGATATAAACCTAAAAGATTTATGAGCGAAACAATCAACAATGAGTCTCAGGAGACAACACGCTCGCTAAATTTTGTAGAGCAAATAGTGGCCGATGACCTCAAGGAGGGCAAGAATGGCGGACGGCTTAACACGCGTTTTCCGCCCGAGCCCAACGGTTATCTCCACATTGGCCATGCCAAGGCTATCTGCATGGATTTTGGTGTTGCCGAGAAGTTTGGCGGCACTTGCAATTTGCGTTTTGACGATACCAATCCCGTCAAGGAGGATGTGGAATATGTCGACTCTATCAGAGAGGATATCCACTGGCTCGGTTTTGACTGGGGCGACCGCGAATATTATGCAAGCGACTATTTTCCTCAGCTTTATGAACTGGCACTCAGACTGATACGCGAGGGTAAGGCATACGTTGACGACCAGACGTCAGAGGAGATTGCCGCTCAGAAGGGTACGCCGACACGTCCCGGAATCGAGAGCCCTTACCGCAACCGCTCGGTTGAGGAGAACCTCGACCTGTTTCAGAGGATGAATGCCGGCGAGTTTGAGGAGGGCGCCCGCGTGCTCCGTGCCAAAATTGACATGGCGAGCGACAACATGCACTTCCGCGACCCCATCATGTATCGCATCATCAAGCATCCCCATCATCGCACCGGGACAACGTGGAAGGTCTACCCGATGTATGACTTCGCCCACGGGCAGAGCGACTATTTTGAGGGTGTGACCCACTCGATTTGCACCCTCGAGTTTGTGCCCCACCGTCCGCTTTACGACTACTTTGTCGACGAACTGGCCGACGAGACCTATCGTCCCCGCCAGATTGAGTTCAACCGCTTGAACCTGACCTACACGGTGATGTCAAAGCGCAAGCTGTTGCAGTTGGTAAAGGAGGGGCTCGTTGCCGGATGGGATGACCCCCGCATGCCGACTATCTCGGGTATGCGTCGCCGCGGTTATACTCCGGCATCAATCCGCAACTTTATAGACCTTATCGGCTACACTAAATATGAGGCTCTGAACAGCATCTCGCTGTTGGAGCATGCCGTTCGTGACGACCTCAACCGCGTTGCAACCCGCGGCATGGCCGTCATCAACCCCGTCAAGGTTGTCATCACCAACTATCCCGAGGACAAGGAAGAAATTCTCGAGATGGAAAACAATCCCGAACAGCCCGACAGCGGCACGCACCAAATGCCGTTCAGCCGCGAGATTTACATCGAGCGCGAGGACTTTATGGAAAATCCGCCCAAGAAATTCTTCCGTCTGGCTCCCGGCGGCGAAGTGCGTCTCAAAGGTGGCTATATTATTAAGTGTACCGACGTTGTCAAGGACGACGAGGGCAACATCGTTGAAATCCATTGCACCTACGACCCCGAGACCCGCAGCGGTCTGCCCGGCAGCATGCGCAAGGTCAAGGGTACGCTCCACTGGGTGTCGGCCAAGCATGCCGTCGATGCGACAGTGCGCCTCTATGACCGCCTGTTCAACGTTGAGAACCCGGCAGCCGAGCCCGATCGTGATTTCCGCGAAATGCTGAACCCCGACTCGCTCAAGGTTGTCACCGGCGTCAAGATTGAGCCGTTCCTCGCTCAGAACCTGAAACCCGGCACGCCCTACCAGTTCCAGCGCATCGGCTATTTTACGCCCGACCTCGACTGCACCGACAGCGAAATTGTGTTTAACCGCACCATCTCGCTAAAGGATAGTTGGGAAAAGGCAAAGAATAAATAACTTAAGTCTCGCTTGCGAGACTTAAAGTTTAGAGTTTACAAGTTTAAAGTTTAATGTTGTTGATGGGTGAAGGATTGTCTCTTCAGCCATCAACATCATTAAGCAAATTCACTATAATATATCCAAGATGTCTATAGATCAAGAAATTGACCCTCGCCGCGAGTTATACTTAGATTTTAAGAATAGACTGTCGACAGGCGACAATGATATGTTTTATGACCGAGATGACCTCTTGGATATATATACATACGCCGACGACGAGAGTGACATCTT
>JAFLTK010000071.1 GCA_022511505.1 Muribaculaceae bacterium | reverse complement strand
TTCCAACACTTTTTTATTTTTATAAGCGTTTGCTACGCTGATTCTTGACAATCTCAGAAATCTGGCAGTTTCTACATCTTCAAGAATGTCGCGGCGGCAGATGCCAACGTTGATATATAGTTCTCGAGGATTTTTGTATTCTCGAGAAACATGATATCATAGCGTAGGCTCCCGTTGCTCGTTCTAAGATGTAACGGTTAAGCCAGATATCCGGAGGTTGTAGGACGAGCAAGTTTGCGAGTTCTGCGCTTTTTTATGCGCCTGGAATCTATCTTTCAGAATGTTAAACCCTAAAAAGATAGATCAATGAGAAAAATTTTACTGTTACTTGTGCTGATTATTAGCGCATTAGGCGCTGCAGCACAGGATGTTATCGTGAAGACCGACGGTTCAACCGTTTTGTGTCGAGTAGTTGAAGTTACGGCTTCAGAGGTGGTCTACAAGCGATGGAACAATCTCGATGGCGCCAACTATGTCATGGAGAAGAAGAATGTATCCAACATCAACTACGAAGACGGCCGCCAAGATCAAGTCAACGATCCGACCAACAACGCTTATGCCCCCGGTCTACAAAACACCGGTGATCGACAGCTCAACGACAATGCTCTGATGGCAATTGATCGCCAACTAAATTCAACCGCCTTTGCAAAACGTGCTAAAAACCTCAAAATTATTGGTTGGAGTGTTGGAGGTACGTTGGTAGCAGCAGGAGTATTGATGACAATAGTGTTTGATTATTGTAAAGAATATCCTGAATCTACTACCGTTCCAATAATGGCAGTCGGCGTTGCTACTACAGCAACTTGTCTCATTATCTCCAACAGGTATCAAAAGAAAGCAAACAGCCTGTATGCAACGTCTTTGATTGAGAAAGAATTTGACTTGGGGCATGACATAGCGATTTCGACAGGAATTGACGTGATGCGCGACGCGCAATTCAATCAATCGGCTCTCGGTATTGGCTTTCGTTTAAACTTCTAAATAACTGGTTATTATGAAAAGTCCATTACTATCACTCGCTGTTGCTATGATTGCGACAATCGCCTTGTCTTCATGTGAAAGCATTGCTTCGGTCGGCTCAAAAAACCGAAATATCCGTCAATCGCCTCGCACTTATATCGAGAGTATGAACGACTATGCGCTCGACATCGAGCCAGAGGGCGTAACTTACACCATCGACATCTCGACACCCGAAGGTGCTGCAAAATTAGACAAAATTTCGCTCAAAGATGCCGAGGATCTCGCTCTGACCGAGGCGGTTATAAAGTACAACTGCGCGATGCTCGTCAATCCACAATTTACCAACCTGATGAACGGCAAACGCGTGCTTCGCATCACAGTCTTCGGCTTCCCGGCCCGCTACCGCGCCCGTCCCGATAAAGTCAACGACTCCTCTACTCCAATAAACAACCGGAATATCAATATCAACATTAGCAATAATTGATAATCAACTTATTATAGCGAAAGCGAGACGGTGGTAATGCCGTCTCGCTTTCGCTATAATATAATGTGGAGGTCTACCCTACTCCGGGCTTCTTTGTCTGCTTAGCCCCAGACGTCGCGGGCTATGTCTCTGACCAGCTGGATTTTATCCCACTGCTGCTGCTCAGTTAGGCGAAGTTCGGGATTGGGAGTCGAGAAGCCACACTCGGTGCTGAGACATAAGTCGCTCAGTGGCACATACTTGGACGCGGCCATGATTGCTGCTTTCACGCGGTCGACATTCTCCAGCTCGGGTACGCGCGGCGAAATCAAACCCAACACGACTTGCTTGCCGGCGGGGATGTGACGAAGCGAACTGAATGCCTCGGGGTTATCGAGGGGAAAACGCAAGTAGAAGGCATCAAATCGAGTGCGCCCAAAGAATTTCTCGGCAATAGGCTCGTATGAGTCCTCGGCATACCATGACGAATGGATGAATCCGCGATAAATGCGGGTTGAGATGCGCATATCTTCGGGGACGTCATCGAGCGCATCTACATTTAATTTCAGGTATTGGTCCTGCAAAGCGTCAATGTCGGTGCCGCTTTTCTCGACCAACTCCATCAATCGGCGGTCACAAAACGTGCCCCACACGCAGTCATCAAGAATCACATTGCGGCAACCAAGTTCATAGAGTTCCATTAACGTCTGCCGATAGGCACGCGCAATGTCATCAATCAGCGTGTCTATAGACGCATAATATTTACCAATCGCGGACTTATTGTCGCCGCGTGTAAGTTCGGCAAAGAGTTGTGCCGGCGACGGAAGCGACTGACGTGCCGACTGCCCTACCGGAGTTACAGATTGCAGAAAGTTAAAATGACGGAACACGGGATGGCCGGGATTAAACGAAATCTTGCCGCATACTCTTACCGAGTCGGCGCTAACTTTGTCACCGTCATATAGATAGGGCCGGCTCAACTCAGAGCGCTCTACGCCGTTTAAACCATAGAAAAAGTCGAGGTGCCAGTAGCCGCGACGATAGCCGCCCGAAGTCGCAACATCGAGACCCATCGTGTGCTGACGGTTGACAAGAGCCTCAATCGCCTTGTTTTCAACATCTTCAAGTTCGGCCGCACTGATGATGCCGTCGGCGGCTTGACGTCGCGCCTCATCGAGATATGCCGGGCGAAGAAAACTGCCTACAACCTCGGCGCGGAAAGGCGCCACTATGCGTTGGGGTATATATTCCATATTAGTCTATGATTTTTTACATGAAACATAAAACGAGCAACTGGGCTGCCACTACTCGCAAAAACATTGTCAACGGGTAGACGGTCGAATAGGCAACCGCCGGAGCGTCGCTACCGGTCGAGTTATTGGCATAGGCAAGCGCAGGAGGGTCAGTCATACCGCCGCCAAACAAACCCATGATTGTCAACAGGTTAATCTTGTAAACACCGCGAGCGATGCAACCCACAATCAACAGCGGCACTATCGTGATAATGAAGCCCCAAAGCACCCACATCATGCCGGTACTGTTGAACACCGTCTCGGCAAATCCTGCACCCGATGCAATACCGACCGATGCAAGGAACAAGCAGATACCTATTTCGCGCATCAGCAGCGATGCCGACGACGACGTGTAGGTCACAAGTTTCATCTTATATCCAAAGCGGCTGATGAGAATTGCTACCACGAGAGGACCTCCGGCGAGGCCGAGTTTCATCGGAACGCTAACGCCGGGGAAGGCAATGGGTATCGAGCCGACAATGATACCGAGCAGAATACCAACAAATATGGTAATCATGTTGGGCTCATTCAAGCGCTTCATAGAGTTACCCAGTTTAGAAGCCAAGCGCGCAATGTCGCTTTCGTGGCCCACGACGGTCATGCGGTCGCCAACCTGAAGGCGAAGTTCGGGCGACGCCAAGAGGTCGACTCCGGCGCGGTTGACACGGGTTGCATTAAGTCGGTAACCGGCATGGAGGTGGAGTTTGCGCAGGGGCACACCGTTATACTGGCTTCGGGTGATGACAATGCGACGCGAGATTACGGGGCCGCCCTTTTCTTCCCAGTCCATGTCAACCTCGGGACCCATAATGGCGGTGTAGCGAGGGATATCCTGTGTCTCAACAACCATGAGCAAAAGGTCGCCTTTGTGCAGGATAGTTTGAGAGGTCGGGATGATAACCTCACCATCGGCATTGCGCAATCGCGATACGATAAAATCGCTTGTTACAATCTGATGCAATTCGATTAGATTCTTGCCATCAATGCGCTCGTTGGTGAGTTCGATGGTTATAATTGCGGGCTTGTGGGCATCGTCACCGGCTTCATTTTCAATTGCTTCTATCTCCTTGTCGGTGTTGACTTTAAATACTACCTTGATTATCAACATTGCCATGATGATACCGATAACACCAAGCGGATAGGCCGCGGCATAACCCATGGCCATCTGTTCGCTCAGATTGTATGCGTCGGGGTTCACCTGAAGAATGGCCTGCTGAGCCGCACCAAGTCCGGGGGTATTTGTAACCGCACCGCTCATGACACCAACCAGCGATACCATCGACGTGTTGCCGTCAATGAAAAAGATGGCTATCACAATTGCAACGTTGAGCAACACCGTCAGCGCGGCAAGCATATTCAACCTTACCCCGCCTTTTTTAAATGATGTGAAAAAACCGGGTCCAACCTGAAGACCAATCGAAAAGATAAACAATATCAGTCCAAACTCACGGACGAAGTGCAATATCTCGTCTTCAACCTTGTAACCAAAGTGTCCCAATACGAGACCAACAAATAGAACGAATGTCACTCCAAGCGAAATACCGCCAATCTTCATCTTTCCTAAGAAGACACCTGACGCAATGACAAAAGCATATAACGCCAGTGTCGATGCCAGCGAAACCTGGCCCGGGGACAATAATGTTAACAACCAATCCATAAAAATTGTACTTAAAATTAAAGTTTCGCAAGTATTGATCAAGTTTTAAGCATTACAGTTAATGAAGCATGCAAGATAAACTGTTAAACTTATAAACTCTTAAACTTGATTTTGCGAAAGTTGAACTATATTACCTTTGAAAACTGACTGCAAAGTTACTAACATTAGCTGTGACGGCCAAAGATTACTGAAAAATTTCGTTAATTTTGCGTAGTTGAATGGTGGTAAGTTTAAATTTTTTGAAACTTTGATTAAACTATTCCTCGTTTTGGTGTTCTAATAGATAAACGAAGTTATTAACCCATTTTTAAAACTTACAGATATGCGCACAATCGTCCGTCCCTTTGCTCTGATGCTTGCAGGATGCATGCTGATGGCTACCCAGTCAGTAGAAGCACGCGATAGTGCCAGCGGCACCGCGTCTCGCTCGACAGCAACCCAAAGCCGCACCATCGGCGGCAACTCTTCGCGCCCGGCATCCACCACACGCCCGGCAGCAACACCCGCCGCCAAGCCCTCGGCAACCCCGGTTGCACGTCCGTCGACACCTACGGCTCCCTCCAACAATACACGCCCGGCAGCAACGCCGTCAAAACCAACCGCAACTCCGGCGGCTCGCCCGACGACTACACCCGCCACACGTCCGTCCACCCCGACGACTCCCAATAACAACAGCGCTACGCGCCCCTCGACAGGCAACGCAATGCGCCCCGGAAGCAACGGAACTTCTACACCGTCGACGCCTCCTCAGGCCAACCCTCCCCAGGCTCAGCGTCCGCCTCAAGGAAGCCAGCCCGGACACAACCAGCCCGGTCCTACCCCTCCCGGACACGCCACGCCGCCCGCCACTGCTCCCCGTCCCGGAGCTCCCGGCCCACACCGTCCCCCGGTAATGGCACCGGCACCTCGCCCCTATCGCCCTGTTGTTCCCTCGGTTTACCACCGTCCCGTTCCGCCGCCCACATGGCGTCCGGTTCCTACCTACCCTACTATCACCGGTATTCTCGGTATCACCTTTGGAACAGCCTTGAACCTGTCGCTCAACCACCTTTATGGTGCCGGCTACAACGTTGCAGGATATGGAAACGGAGCCGTCTATCTGACAGATGTGATGTTGCTTAACTACTTCTGGGATGACGCTACCCTTTACTACAACAACGCCGGCGGGCTCGCCTACTCTCAGTTCTATTATTCGACACCCTACAGCAGCATGACCCGCTTCAACGAAGTCTTCAGCCGTCTTTGCTCAACATACGGCCAGCCCATCTCGATAACGGCTATCAGCAACGGCCAGCAAGCAACTTGGTTTGGCGTAGGCAACACTTACATAACCCTA
>JAFLTK010000070.1 GCA_022511505.1 Muribaculaceae bacterium | reverse complement strand
GAGGCTAAGTCCCTGATTCGGATATTGCTTGGCAACCGAA
Organism: Muribaculaceae bacterium; assembly: GCA_022511505.1. Taxonomy (GTDB): domain Bacteria; phylum Bacteroidota; class Bacteroidia; order Bacteroidales; family Muribaculaceae; genus HGM05190. The sequence goes on along the minus strand of JAFLTK010000070.1, from coordinate 5,695 downwards.
ACCACAAAGCGAAGGTTGGCGCGCGTCAGTTTGTCAAGGGCGCGCTGGTCGCCCTGACGGATGCGCTGAGCGAGTTCAACCTCTTCCTCTACCGAGATAAGCTCTTCGCGGCCTATCTCCTGGAGGTACTTGTCGAGCGACGCGCTCTCGCGATTGGTGATTGATTTGGTGATTTTGAGTTGTCTCATCTGTATTTATAGAGAATTAAATCATGCAAAATTACAATATATTTTTTAGATGAACAAATTTCATGCCAATTTGGACCAAAAATAGGACAAATGGGATACAAAATATCCTGAGGGCAATGGTCATTTGTAGTTAATCCACTTAATCATCTCTTTGATGGATGGTTTCTTGCCATACATGAAGATGCCGACGCGATATATCTTGGCGGCGACCCAAATCATGCCGTAGATTGAGGCGACGAGCAAGACGAGCGACAGGATGATTTCCCATGTCGGGATGCCGGCGGGGATGCGGGCCATCATAACCATGGGCGAGGTCAGCGGAATTATAGACATCCAGAATGCCAGGCCCGAGTTGGGGCTGGCGGCGGCGGTCATTGAGCAAACGAGGCCGATGATAATCGGGAGGACGACAAGCGTCTGCAGCTGGCTGGCATCTTGAATGTTGTCTACGGCCGAGCCGATGGCGGCGTTAATGGCCGAGTAGAACAGGAAGCCGCCAATCAGGAACAGCACCATCCATCCCATCAGTGACAGCAGGTAGCCGATGTTGCCAAGCATCCCGAGGGCCTTGAGTATCTCGAGGTCGCCCGAGTCGTAGGCGGTAACGTCGAGCGCGCCGGCCTGCATCTGCTGGATTTCGGCTATCGACTCGGCGGGGAGCATTGCCGGTAATACAAAGCCGGCGACAACGGCGAGGATGGCACACCACAGTACAATCTGGGTCAACGCCACCAGACCGATACCTATAATTTTGCCGAGCATTAGTTGGGTAGGTTTGATTGAACTGACAACAATCTCGAGAACGCGGTTGTTTTTCTCCTCAATGATGCTGGTCATAACCATCTGGCCATAAAGGAGTAGGAACATGTAGAGGACGAATGTCAGGAGGACGCCGACGCCGTAGCTGACAAATGCCGAGGCGCCTTCGTCGCCATTCTTGCGGTCGGTGCGGATGGTGGTTATCGAGACGTCGCTCTTGACATCATCGAGGATTTTGTCAAGGTTCTCGATGTTATACTCTTTCAGTCGGCTCTCCTCGATGAGTTTGTTGACCTGGGAGGTGATGTTGCCCTCGAGGGTGATGGAGGTGGCGCCGTTGCTGTAAAGACGCAGAGGGGCGGTCCCGGCGAGTACCGAGTCGTTGATGGCGAGGATTCCGTCGACATTATCGGCCGCGAGGAGGCTGTCGAGCGGTTGGTCAACGCTGACGTATGCGATTTCCTTGCTGCTTTGCAGGGCGGGGGCGATGACGCCGGTGTCGTCGACAACCATAATCGTGCGGGTATCGTCATCGGCCATCTCCATCAGTACGACCGGTATTACCATCAGCGCGACCATGGCAAGCGGGGTCAGCAGGGTGGTCAATATGAAACTTTTCTTGGTCACGCGCGTCAGATATTCGCGTGCGGTTATGAGTCCTATTTTTGATGCCATAAGTGGATGTTGTTAAGCGGTTTGAGGAGCTGATTGACTTTCTTTGACAGCCTTGATGAAGATGTCGTTGAGCGACGCCATCATCGGGTTGATTGCGCGCAGGGCGACGGCGCTGTTGGCCGTAGCGATAAGGTCGCGCACTTCGACGCCCGGTTTTAGCATAAGGTTGAGGCACGAGGCATCTTCGAGCGACGATTTTACCAACTCGAGGTCGGTTGCCATCGGCTCGAGCGACGTAATGAGGTCGCGCGGGTCGCCTGTGAAGTCGATGCGGTAACGGCCGTCGGAAAACTCGCGGCGAATTTTGGCCACGTTTCCCGAGAGTATATTGTGCCCCTGATTGATGAGGGTAATCTCGTCACAAATTTCCTCGACCGACGCCATGTTGTGGGACGAGAAAATGATTGTCGACCCCTCGTCGCGCAGTTTCAGAATTTCTTCTTTGAGGAGGTTGGCGTTGATGGGGTCGAAGCCTGAGAACGGCTCGTCAAAGATGAGCAGCTTGGGGCGATGGAGCACCGTGACGATAAACTGCACCTTCTGGGCCATACCCTTTGAAAGTTCCTCGACCTTTTTGTTCCACCAGTCGGCAATCTCCAGTCGTTCAAACCATTGCATCAGTCGAGCGGTTGCTTCCTGACGGCTGAGGCCTTTCAGTCGGGCGAAAAACAGCGCTTGCTCGCCAACTTTCATTTTCTTGTAAAGGCCGCGTTCCTCGGGGAGGTAGCCAATTTGGTCAACGTCGGCCTGAGTCAAGGGGTGCCCGTCGAAAGTAACGGTTCCGCTGTCGGGGGCGGTGATGTGGTTGATGATGCGGATGAGGGTTGTTTTGCCGGCACCGTTGGGGCCGAGCAGGCCGTATACCGACCCGGCGGGAACGTCGATACTGACGTTGTCAAGCGCCACCTTGCCGTTGGCAAAGGTTTTGGTGATATTATGGGCCTCGATAATGTTGTTCATATATGAATTGGTTTGAAATTTTTCACATTATATAATATGACGCAACGCACCCCCGAATAGTTGCATCATTTCCAGCAAGGAGTGTCGAGAGAGGGGAGGGTAGAGGAGTGATAGGTCGGGTCATAGCCCTTGAGCCGTTGCGAGCGGTAATCGCGCAAGAGGACGATAGCATAGCGACCGAGCAGGGCGATTGCGCCGAGGTTGCAGGCCGTCATCAGTCCCATAGTGATGTCGGCAAACGCCCAGACGAAATCAAGCGTGGCCACCGACCCGGCAAATACCATAGCAGCAACCGTCAGGCGGAATGCCGGAACTACCCAACGGCGCGACGTGATAAATTGCAGATTGGTTTCGGCATAATAGTAGTTGCCGACGATGCTTGTAAATGCAAAAAAGAAGATGGCAACGGCAACGAACTCAGAGCCTGCGCCGAGCTCGCTGTCGAGTGCGGTCTGGGTCAGTTTGATGCCGGTCTCGCCGTTGTCAAACACTCCGCTGAACAGGATGATAAACGCCGTGCACGAGCAGATGATGAGTGTGTCGGTAAACACGCCGAGGGTCTGAATGAGCCCTTGCTTGACGGGATGGCTGACCGAAGCGGTCGCGGCGACATTGGGGGCAGAGCCTTGGCCGGCTTCGTTGGAGAACAGGCCGCGCTTGATGCCCATCATCACTGCCGCGCCGACCGCGCCGCCAACGCCGGCGTGCCAGTCAAAAGCGCTGGAGAAGATAAGACCGAGCACCTCGGGTAGACGGGTGATATTCATCCCTATAACCACAATCGCGAGCAGGATATAGAGGATGGCCATCACCGGGACGACTATCTCGCTGAAACGTGAAATGCGCCTGATTCCGCCGCAAATTATTACCAATGTTAAAATCGACAGGACGATGCCCACGGCGAGCGGTGGCACGCCAAAGCCTTCGAGCGACGCCGTTATAGTGTTGGCTTGCACCGAGTTATATGCCCACCCAAAGGTGACCGAAATCAGTACGGCAAAAGTGACAGCCCACGCGCGGCTACCGATGCCGCGGCTGATGTAGTAGGCCGGGCCGCCTCTGAACGAGTTCTCGCCCTTGACCTTGAACAATTGGGCGAGCGTCGACTCTATAAACGCGTTGGCACTGCCAAGCAACGCGATGACCCACATCCAAAAGACGGCGCCCGGTCCGCCGAGCACGATCGCCGTGGCAACGCCGGCCATGTTGCCGGTGCCTACGCGGCTCGCAATCGACACCGCAAAGGCTTGGAACGAAGACACCTTGTGGCGCGCCGGTACATCCTCCTGACGCGTGTCGTCGTGCTTTTGGGAACTGTTGACGAGCAGACGCAACATCTCAGGTATCATGACAAACTGCACCCCGCCTGTCTTAATCGTGAAATAGACCGCCCATCCAAGGAGCATCCAAATCAGTAGATAACTCCACAAGAAATCGTTTATCGCGTTTATAATATCCATGGTGTCAAGGTGTTGGGGTGATTGTGTCAGTAGAGATTGCAGTCGAGTCGGCCGGGGCAACACTGTCGGTTGCCTCGGTTGAGCGGAAGCGGCGCAAGATGGGCCTCATGAACGAGAAGATGTTGTCAAAGTCGCGCTTGACCACGATGCCGACGCCCTGGGTGGTCAACGCGTTTTTGACATAGAAATTTTGGTCGTTATAGCGGTTGTAGGCCTTTAGACGCAGTGTGCCGGCGCGGTTGAGCAGATACTCGATGTCAAAATCACCGATAAACGAGTTGTTGTTCAGCGACTTATCGCGGTAGCCGAAGTTGCCGTTGAGCAGCAGGCGGTTGTTGAGGAGATGGGACGACAGGGCAACGTCGACCTCGACGTCAGAGAAGTCGCCGCGGTCGCTGCGGAAGTTTGGCGCGATGCTCCAGTTGTCGCTCAAGTTGCCGAGGAACGAACTGAGTTGTGACGAGATTGTCGACGATGCCACCGAGACGAGTTCGTTGCCTTTGGTGGTCGACGCCATATATTCGGGCGTGTAGAATCGGTTGAGAACCAGCAGATAGATAATCTGGCGGTTCATCATCTCGTCGGTGCTTACGATACTCTTAACCTTGCTGTGGGTGTCGGAGGTCAGCGTTGGGAAGTCGAGGTCAAACGAGATGTCGGGGTGGCGCATGTCGCCGGTGGCCATCAGAAGGGCGCGAACCGGGACGTTGGTGCGGTTCAATTCCTTGTCCTGGGCAAACGACTCGTCGAGGTCGGTCAGATTGGCGTTAAGCGAGTAGGCCGCCACGATGTTGAGTTGGGCCGCGTATGGGTCGCCGTTGAACGTGATAGAACTGCCCGGTTCGATTGTAAACGGTTTGATGATAATGTCCTGGAGGGTAAAGGTGTAGGAGCCTTGGGTCAACGTGTAGTTGCCGCGCATTTTCAGTTCCTCGGTCGACGAGTTGTAGTCCATCGCCATTGTGCCTTGACCGTGGGAACGGATAGCGTCGCCGGCAATGGGGTCCATAATCAGGTTAATCGCCGCCGCCGGGGTGATGTTGACGTTGAGGTTCATGTCAAATATCGACGACTCGTCCTGCTTCTTGAGCATGTCGGCACGTTTCTGCTCGATTTTGACCAATTGGGCGGTCGTCGGGTCGGCAAGCATGATTGAGTCGCGGCGTGGCTTGTCGCGGTCGCGGAATGTGATGAATGTATAGTCGGCGGCAACCTCGCTGTCGCTTAACACAAAAGTGAATGTCGACCGTGGGGCGGTTGTCATGTTGACCTTGATGTTGACAAAGCCGGGCCGTCCCGTGACCGACGCGTTGCCGTTGCCAAACACGCGGCCATACCAGTTTTGCTCGTCGTTCTCGGGGATGTCATAGACGAGCATGTCTTGAACATCGTCGACGCGGAACTCAAATACCGGCTCCTTGAAACAGGTGTGGGTCAGCCAGCCGTTGAGCATGCCCGAGTTGCCAAATTGGTCGGAAATCTTAATGTTTTCAAGTTCGATGCGCCCGGGGCGGATGTGGACCGAGTCGCTGGCGGTGTAACTCACGCCGGTAAAGTCAAGCGTCAGCCTGAGGCTGTCGGCCATTAGGTCGCCGACCATGTCAATCAGTTTGAATGTTCCATAGAGCCGCGACGTTCCCGATGCCTCGCCGC
>JAFLTK010000069.1 GCA_022511505.1 Muribaculaceae bacterium | reverse complement strand
CTCGAGGGCGTCGGTGTAGGGGATGTTGTCCCACGCCACGTTTTCTTTGATATCATATTGGGGGATGCCGTCGCTGTCGATTTCGACCTGAACGGTACCGGTAGGATAGGGCACGGTGTTGAGGTTGTATTTGACGCCCTTGTCATCGAGGGTGGCGAGGATTTCGCGGCCGAGGGGGTCGTCGCCAATGGCGCTGATGGCCACCGAGGGGAGGCCAAACTGCCCCACGTGGTAGGCAAAGTTGCAGGGCGCGCCGCCAAGTTTCTTTCCTTCGGGCAGAACGTCCCACAGGATTTCGCCCATTCCTATTACCAAATCTTTTTTCATTTTTATATCAGATTTTGAGGTTATGCTTTTTTAATCTTTAACGTATAAAGGAGCAAATAGATTACGCCGACGGTCATAATGGCAACGGCGCCGGCCTGGCCGAAAGCATCTGAGGCATATCCCATGGCGAGGGGGAACACCGTGCCGCCAAAGAGGCCCATAATCATCAGACCCGAGACCTCGTTGCGCTCGCTGGGCGAGTTGATAAGCGCCTGGGAGAAGACGACCGAGAAGATGTTGGAGTTGCCAAAGCCGACGAGGGCGATGCCACAGTAGAGAATGTTGAGCGACGAGGCTGTAAAGAGGATGACCATCGCAATCAGCATCAGGATTACACTGAACCCGAAGAATGTCTTGGGCGACATAAGGCGCAGGATGAAACCGCCGGCAAAGCAACCGATTGTGCGCGCGATGAAATATATTGTGGTGGCGATTGTAGCCTCCTCAAGCGCAAGGCCGAGGCGCTCCATGATGATTTTGGGGGCGGTTGTGTTGGTGCCGACGTCGATACCAACGTGACACATGATGCCGAGGAAGCAGAGCAGGATGAACGGGCGGCTCAACAGTTTGATACACTGGAAGAAACCGCTCGATTTGTCGGCTTTCTCCTCTTGAATGGGTGTTGCCCAAAGCATGGCGATTGACAGGAAGCAGACGGCGGCATAGATGATAAACAAGACACGCCAGCCGAGGCCGAATGTGGTCATCGCCGTCGTGGCGCCCCAAGTGGCGATGATTGGGGCGAGGAACGAAGCGATTGCTTTTACAAACTGGCCGAATGTGAGGGTCGAGGCAAGTTTGTCGGGGCTTATAAGGTTGGAAACCAGCGGATTGAGCGACGTCTGCATCACGGCGTTACCGATGCCGAGGAGCGAGAACGACACGAGCATGATTCCGTAGGAGTTGCCAAAGCAGGGGACAACGAGCGACAAGGTGGTGATTATCAACGAGATGAGCACGGTGTTTTTGCGGCCTATGCGGTTCATCAGCAGGCCGGTAGGAACCGAGAATATCAAGAACCAGAAGAAAACGAGCGACGGGAACAAGTTGGCCTGAGAGTCGGTCAGCCCGAGGTCTTTTTGAACGAAATTGGAGCCGGTGCCAACGAGGTCAACAAAACCCATGGCAAAGAAGCAAAGCATCACCGGGATGATTTGAAGCATCGAGCCGGAGCGCGTAGCGGTTAGTTTTTCAGTAGGCATATTGGTGATTGTTATGAGGTTACGTTACTTTGTGTTGTCGAGCGAGAGGGGGTAGACGGCAAGGCGAGAGAGTCGAGCGTTGCCCGCGGTGGTGTTGACCTGTAGGCGGTTGAACGGCGCGTTAGGGAACACGAGGTTGGTCATCGAGAATTTTCCATCCTTTTCAAACACCTCGATGCTCGAGCGGTCGATGAAGATTTGCAGACCGAGTTTGCCGTTATTTTCAAATGTCGGAGCCACGGTCAGCGCGGGGAAATTCTCGTTGAAATCTACAACGCCGCTATGGGTGCGGTCAAACGACAGCAGGTGGGTTTTAGGATCGTAGACCATGACTGCCTCATCGCCTTTATCGTTGGAGAGAGTGAGCCACACCGGGTTGCCCGATGATGCAATCTCGAGGTTAATCTCACAGGCGCCGTCGTTGGCCGCGGGGAGTTCGATGGCGCGGCCGGTTTTGTTGATGGAGACGCCGGTGAGGTTGACATAGGCCGCTCCGCGCAGTTTCTTCAGTTCGGGCGAGGGCATTGATGATGCATATATCTGGCCGTCGGCGGCTTTGAAGAGTCCGATTTCGCGGGGGAGTGAATTGGCGCTGCGGAACTGGAGGGTGGGTACTTGGTCGGCATACTGCCAGTTGCTCATCCAGCCGATGGCGGTGCGACGTCCGGCGGGAGCATCGCTCCAACTGACGGTTGCATAGAAATCCTTGCCAAAGTCGAGCCATTTGGTCGGGACATAGCCGCCGGGGGTTGTGTCGGCCGTGAATGTCTTGCCGTCAAAGTCGCCGATGAAATATTGTGTGGCGCTACCGCCAAAGGGGCCGCCCGGGTTGAGATTGACAATCATCATCCATTTCTTTTCGCCCGAGGGGAGTGACAGTTCAAAAAGGTCGGGGCATTCCCACACGCCGTCGCGAGCGCCGAGTCCTTTGCCGAACGCGCTCTGGAGCGTCCAAGTCTTCAGGTCGGGAGACGAGAATATAAGTATTTCTTTTTCAAGAGCATGGGCAAGCACGAGGTTCCACAGGCCGGTCTCGGCGTTGTAGAACATGTTGGGGTCGCGGGCCTCGGTGGGGAGAGTTATGACGGGGTTGTCGGCATAGTTTTCAAAGGTCATGCCGTCGTCGGTGCTCGACGCGAGGCTCTGCATCTGGTAGTCGCCGGCCGAGGTATAAAGGGCCACGACGGCGTCGTTGCCAAAACCGGCAGTGTTGTTGTGGTCGATGGCAGCGCTACCGCTGAAGATGCTGCCAAGATCGTTTGGCTCGATGGCCACGGGATGGTGTTCCCAGTTGACGAGGTCGGTCGAGGTCGAGTGGCCCCAGGTCATATTCTGCCAGCGCGAGCCGTAGGGGTTCCACTGGTAATAGAGGTTCCAGACGCCGTCCTTGTAGAACATGCCGTTGGGGTCGTTCATCCAGCCATACTGAGGAGTGTGGTGATAGATGGGACGATATTTCTCGGTGTTGGTGATGTCAAATGTATCGGTCAACTTGAGGTCAGAAAGCCACAACTCTTTGCGCTTGTTTTTCTCGCCGGCGTGGAGCGCCGAGTTGAGAACGGTTTGGCTATGCGGAGCGGTGATGCGAAGGACCACATTCTCGTCGGCGTAGGGGCGCAGGTCAAAGGGAACCGAGTAGTCGACCTCGTTGTTGGCCAGACGCACATAAAATGTCTTGACGATGCGGCCGTTGACAAGGAGTTCTACCTTTGAGTCGTCGACCGACTCCTGAACCGGCAACATTAGATAATTATCGGAGGCGTGGATGCGAACCATCGTTTGCGACGGGCCGACGTTGACCACCTTCATGTCGTGGTGACCCGCGGCGGTCGCCGATGTCATTATTAGAGCCGAAAGGGCTGTTGCAAATATTTTCTTCATGCTTTTAGTTTTAGAGTCAAGATTGAGTTGAGCGATACAAAAATATTAATTATGAGGATTTTGACATATAAAATTTGTTGCAACAATTATCAATATTGTATAAAAGCAACAAATTTCATATCAAAAGTAGCCGTTTTTAAAAATTATATCCTATTTTTGCGACGATTTCTTAACCTACATCTATGCCAATATCAATGCGGCCCTATTTACATATCATTTTAACGGTAATTATTACATGTTTGCTTTCACTATCGTTGACCGGCTGCCGGCAGGAGGAGAAACTGCGGGTAGGCGTGTCACAGTGTAGCGACGACGGCTGGCGCGCCAAGATGAACCGCGAGCTGTTGCAAGAACTGATGTTTCACCCCGAGGTTGAGGTCGAGATACGCTCGGCCGACGATGACAGCCAAAAGCAGATTGAAGACATCCGTTACTTTGTTGACAACCACGTCGACATCCTCATCGTTGCACCCAACGAGGCCGACGCGCTGACGCCCGTTATAAAAGAGGTGTTTGAAAGCGGTACGCCAGTCGTGGTCTTTGACCGCGATATCAACGGCGAGTATTTCACGGCGTTTCAGGGGGCCAATAACGACGACATCGGGCGCGAGGCTGCGCTTTATGTCGCAGCAAAGAAACCGGCCCGGCCGCGGATACTCGAAATCTATGGACTCGCCGGGTCGACGCCGGCCCTCGGTCGCCATCGCGGTTTTGTCAACACGCTCAAAGAGGCTGCCGATACTTTTGAACTGACAACCGTCTATGGCAACTGGAACTACGATGACGCCTATAAGGCAGCGAAAGAGGCGCTTGACAACAATCGCAATATCGACATCATATATGCCCACAACGACCGCATGGCCCTCGCCGCGCGTCAACTTGCCGACGAGATGGCGATTGACCCTATAATAATAGGTATCGACGCGGCCGCCGAAATTGGCATGAAGGCGGTTGCCGACGGGAAGATTGACGCCTCGTTTCTGTATCCCACCGAGGGGGCGGTTCTGGCCAACACGGCGCTTGCCATCCTCAACGGACAGCCCTACGAACGCGTGACCATGTTGCCGGCATCGGCGGCTGTAACGGCTGAGAATGTCGGTGCGCTATTGCTTCAGAATGAGCAACTCGTGCGTGAGGCCGAGCACATGGATGAACTAAAGGAGCAACTCGACGGCTACTGGGAGCAGAACAGCACCCAGCGCGCGTTTCTGATTGCGATGATTGTGATATTGATACTCGCTTTTGTGGTTATCTTCTCGATTCTCAGGGCGATATGGAGCCACCGCCGGCACCGCGCACGTCTTGCCGAGCAAAACGCTGTTCTTGAGCGCCAAAAGGATGAACTAATAGATCTCAACAACCGTCTCGAGAAAGCGACACAATCAAAGTTGGTATTTTTCACCAACGTTTCCCACGACCTGCGGACGCCTATCACGCTCATCTCCGAGCCAATCGCCCAACTCGCCAACGCCACAAACCTGACCCCTCAACAACAGTCACTACTCAAGATTGCCGACAAAAACGCTCGTATTCTAAAACGTCTTATCAATCAGATACTTGACTTCCGCAAATATGAGAACGACAAACTCAACCTGCATCTGACCGAGGTCGACCTCGGCCGTGCCGTGGCCGACTGGCTTTCGACTTTTGAGGCTGTTGCGCGCCGTCGACACATCCGCCTGTCGTCAACAATCGACGACTGCAATCTCTCTCTTGCCATCGACGTCGAGAAAATGGAACGCGTGTTTTTCAACATCGTCTCCAATGCGTTCAAGTATTCGCCCGACAACGCCACGATTCACGTCGATTGCCGCATCGAAGATAACCGAGCGATAATCAGCGTCAAAGACACCGGCATGGGAATCAGTGCCGAGGACCTCAAGAGCATTTTTGACCGCTTTTTCCAGGTCGACCAGGTCAGGCCAACCGGGTCGGGTATCGGGCTTTCGCTATCAAAGGCTTTCGTCGAGATGCACGGCGGTTCAATCACCGTCGAGAGTGAGGTCGGCAAAGGGTCAATATTTATTATCTCATTGCCCGTCAAACACATAGCCGCCGAGGCGGTGGATGTCGAGAAAAACATCAGCGAACAGGACGTCAGCGCCGAACTTGACACAATCGACACTGCCGAGCCAACGATTGACCCCGCCAAACCAGTGTTGCTTGTTATCGACGACAACGAGGATATTCTCAATCTAATCAGCCGGTTGCTTGGTGATGAATATAACGTCCTGACTGCAACAAACGGCCGTGCCGGTATCCGTATGGCCACCAAATATGTGCACGACGTGATAATTTGTGACGTGATGATGCCGGTGATGGATGGCA
>JAFLTK010000068.1 GCA_022511505.1 Muribaculaceae bacterium | reverse complement strand
CAATTTCAACTTCTCGCTCAACGGCCCCACCGACTATCCCAACATGCTCGTGGAAGGTCTCTTCATGAGTTCATTAGAGGAGGAGGCTTTCCTTGCCGACCCCGAATTCCGCACCCGGATGGCCCGCCAGATATTCCTCGGCCTCGAAGACTATCTCAAGATGGTCAAAAAATCCCTGAAATAACTTTGTCGCCCATTTTCGCCCTTTGGACTCATACCCGTCAAGGCGGACAAAAAACGCTTGCCTGTATCATTGACCTACAGGCAAGCGATTTTTTGTCACCGGTATGAGCCCAAAGGGCGAACCAATTTATTCCCGGTTCTGTCGGGGTTTAGCGTTGAGGAATCGGACGATTGAGATAATGTCCTTGATGCCAAAATAGACTGCGAGCGTCCCGTAGAGGGCAAACATTCCAACAAACGCCCCGGCATCAATCGACCGTGTCACAAACAAAATCAAAACACCTTTAACAACAAAATACAATCCCAAAATCGCTGATGCTGCCGCAAATAGTATCGAGACAATCTCAAAAGCCGTGAAATTTTTCGGTCGCGGCGGAATCATCTGCTCGTAAGAACGCCCCTCTCGACTCTCGCGGTAGTCGGTGTAGTTGAGTTTGTAGGTATCCTCGGCTATTTCGGCGCATTGCTCGGCCGAGGGGTTGGCTTCAAGCGCTGACTTTGCTTTGAGCATTTTAGCGCACGACGCGACTGCCCCGATTGTGAGGAATGCAAACACGGCAAGTGCAATCCATTCTTTTGCGCCAAAAACAAAAGTGCTCAATAGCAGCGCGATAGTGGTTATCGAGAAGTATATTGTCGTGAGACCTTCGACCATCAAATCCCTGTTGAGGCGATTGGTGAATGACGTTACATTGCCTGTGTAGGCATCCTCCAAAATGGGTGTAATCTGTCTTGAACGCTCATAAACAAGCGTCTCGGGCATCAACTTGTTCAGAAGCCACGATACACCCCAAACAACCAGTAGGGCAACCATAAACGAGTTGCGGTCGATTATCGGACTATCTAACAACCCGAGGATTGGGTAAATGACAATCCATAACACAAAATAAAAACTTGTTTTCATTATAAGTGTATTTTTAATGATATTCTTTAAGGTATAATATAACACCAAACCAATCACAAAGGTAAACATTTTTTTCAGTATAAACGGAATACTACTTTTTTTATTTATTTTGTTAAAAAACTTTAAAACACCGTGCGCGTTATTCAACAAAAAGATAAAAATTTATACCTTTGCCATGTATTACCAGATTTATCCCTATTACATATCACTATCATATCACTTATAATCGCCTTTAGAATCTATGATTTTGAAGAAACTACTGGCAATCACGCTTTTGGCAGTGTGTAGTCAGTTGGGCGCATTTGCCCAGGACGTAGCCCTGAAAACTAACATACTATATGATGCACTATTGACCCCCACTCTTGGTCTGGAAGTGGGTGTGGCTTCGCGTTGGTCGCTTGAACTCGACGGCAGTATCAACAACTGGTCAATCGACAAACATAGTTGGAAACAATGGATGGTACAACCCGAAGCTCGTTTCTGGTTGTGTCAGCGTTTTGCCGGCCATTTCTTTGCGCTCCACGGCATTGGCGGTCAGTACAATTTTGGCCACATCAACATAGGGGGACACGATTTCCTTGGAACCGACCTGAAACAACTTGAAGACCATCGCCGTCAGGGCTGGATGGCCGGCGCCGGTGTCGGCTATGGCTATTCATGGATTCTTGGAAAGCACTGGAACATCGAGGCCGAGATTGGTATCGGCTGGATATACACCCGCTATGACGTCTATCGCTGTCACGGTTGTAATAGAAAAGTTGAAGAAGACCAAACCCATAATTATTTCGGCCCTACCAAGGCGGCTTTAAATTTTGTTTATGTTTTCTAAATTCCTGCCCATGATGTCCTTAAGAAAAATCGCCATAATCCTCGGAGCCTCCTTTACGATTGCAGGCAGTAGCGAGACGGCCAAATCTATAAAACCGGTTGTAATGCAGTCGCCCGCCGTTGAGGTCAATGAGGCCGCCGGGAATATCGCCGTCAGCCTATCGTTCAATCTGAAAGATGTCAAACTTGGTCGAAATCAAGAAATTATCCTGACGCCAACCATAATTGCAGCCGACGGTAGTGATAGCCTAAAGTTGAAGAGTATCACCGTCTGCGGTCGCAACCGCTGGTATTGGTACGTCCGCGAGGAGTTGACCGAAGTTGCCGACTGTAATATCTACCGTGCCGGTACAAACCGGGTGGTAACCCTTGCCGAAACTCTCCCCATGGAGGCATGGATGAACCACAGCACCGTCGAACTCGTCACCGAGGAGACTACTTGCTGTAGCCCCGCCATCAAGGTGCCCGGAACGAGCGCCAACGGCAACACCCTCGTTGCCACTATCAACACCGACCGACCCGCGTGGCAGTTTGACTACGTCTTTGCGCCCCAACTCTCCGACGCTCCCGTCGAGATGGCCCTTGAGGGGAGTGCCTTTGTCAACTTTGTTGTCAACCGCACCGAACTGAACCCCAACTACATGATGAACCGCCGCGAAATCAACAAGATACTATCAACAATCGACAAGGTGCGCGGCGACAACGACGCCGTTATTACCAATATCCACATCAAGGGTTTCGCCTCGCCCGAGGGTTCATACGCCAACAACACCCGTCTTGCACAGGGTCGAACCGAGACACTTGCCCGCTATGTCAACAACCAGTATCGATTTGCCCCCGGAATCATGTCGACATCCTACGACCCCGAGGACTGGGCCGGCCTCCGTCGTTATGTTGCCGATTCGCTCAACTACAATATCGCCAACCGAGCCGAGATTATCGAGATTATCGACGGCCCCCTTGGCTATGACGCCAAAGACCAGGCCATTAAAACCCGCTTCCCTCGCGATTACCAAGTAATCCTACAAGAGATATATCCATGGTTGCGCCACTCTGACTACAAGGTCGCCTATACTATTAAGGTGTATACCGACATTGATAACCTGCGTCGCCTTTACACTACCGACCCTCGCAAACTGCGCCCTATCGACTTCTACACCCTAGCCTCACAACACCCCGAGGGCACCCGCGAGTATCTCGAGATCATGAAAACAGCCTCACAGGTGTACCCAGACGACCCGATGATTAGCCTCAATGTAGCCAATCTCTATATGATTGAGGGAGACCTCGACGCCGCACAGAGTATGCTGCTCCGCGCCGGACGGTCCCCCCAAGCCGACTTCGCTCGCGGTGTCCTTGCCGCAAAGCGCGGTGACTTGAACGGCGCCGAGAAATTCTTCCTTCAGGCCAAAGCCGAGGGTATCCCGCAAGCCGACGGATATCTGCGGCAGATTGAACTTCAGCGCGCCTATCAGCCTGTACAAATATCGCCCGGCGATATTTAAGCCGAGGTTAAACCCCACTTTTCCCATTCCTCCCGCCACTCCCATTAACAAAGAAACACATATTTCTAATAACTTAAATCAATAAACCTATTTAAAACAAAGCAACTATGAAATTGAAAAAATTCTCAATTTTTGGTTTTGCTGCGGCAATGTTGCTTGGCATGGGTTCATGCTCAAATGACAACTCGATTTTTGACGAGACCGACAAGGTTCTCGACAGCGACGAGTCATTCTATGCCAACATTCAGATTTGCAGCAATGGAGAGGGTACAAGAGCCTATTATGATGATGGAACCGAGTATGACGGCTCTAAAGACCCTAACTTTGAAGTTGGTACCGATAAAGAAAATGAGATTAACTCGATTTATCTGATTTTCTATGATGCCGACGGTAATCGCGTGTCAACCACCCAGGTGCGCAAGGACAACAACGCCAACGACGGCGAAGACTTCAAGGACGGACTCGGTCGAGTTATCTACAAGGGTATCGTTCAAATCGACGTTAAGCATGGCTCAAAGCTTCCCGCTTACGTAATGTGTTTCGTCAACCCCATCACCTCAACCAACTTTGAAATCAACCCCGATTTCGCTACACTCGAGAGCCTCAAGGCCACCACTCGTCCCCGCATCATCGACGACAACGGTCTCTTTGCCATGAGTAAGTCAGTTTACTGGGGCACCGACCGCGTGACCGGCGAGGAAAACCAGATTATCGTTGCTACTCCTCTCTTCTCAGAGGAAGCCGGCGGCTATGCTACCGGTAGCAAGAACTATCAGCTTTTCACCTCTTATGAGGAAGCTGATAAGGCTATGAAGGAGAATGATAAATCAACCGTTAACATCTATGTCGAGCGTTATGCTGCCAAGGTTTCACTTGCCTTTGAAAACAAAGCCAAGGGTACTACCGACATTGAGTTGACCGATGACTACACTCTCGAGTTTACTCCCGAGTATTGGGCTGTTAACGCATACGAGTCAACCACCTACATCTGCAAGAGCTTCCTTTCCGACGCCGGTATCGACTTGACTTTCGATGAAATGACCGCCGCCCTCAAAGGTTCTTCTGAGAAGGTTTGGACTTGGAACAATCCCGGTTTCCATCGTTGCTACTGGGCTCAGTCGCCCGCCTACTATGAGAAGGCCTATCCACGTGTAGCCGACGATATCAAGGAAAATGTTGCCGGTCCCTACGCTCTCGGTTACTACTCTTACCAGTGGATGGAAGAGAACGCCAGCGAGAACTTGATTGCCAAGGCTCGCAAGATTGAAAGCGGTGTAACTTCGCCCATCTACGCTCGCGAAAACACCGTCTCGGGTGCCGCTCTCGCTGCCGCTGCCGCTGACCCCAACGCCAGCCCCAAGGCCGCTATCGCTTCGGCTGTCATCGTTGGTAAATATGAGTTGAAGAAAAAAGGTCAGAAGGTGACCACCGACATGTTCTATGTCATGGGTAACGCTACCAACGGCTACACCGTCTTTGAAAATACCAACGACATGCGCGACTACTTCGTTCGCACAACCATTAAGTTTGCCACCAACGAGGCCGGTGACGAGTTCTTTGACTACAACACCGGTAAGTTCAAAGACACTTACACCTCCTTCCAGAAGTATTTCACCGTTCTCCACCCCTATCAGGCTTCTCGCGAGGGTCTCGTTATCGACAGCCGCTTTGTCACCATCCAGTTGACTCCCGAGGCTAAGAACGCCGGTCTCTATGCCTATCTTAACGGCAAGTATGTTGAGGTTACCGACGCTAACTACAACGAGGTCAACAAGCAGATGCTCTATGCTGCCGGTACTACCCAGGGCTACAACGAGGGTCGCGTGTTCTACAACATTCCCATCAAGCACCTCGGTTTCTATCGTGACCACAACGCTAACGCCGGCAAGACCGGTACCGAGTCAAACTTTGACTGGACCAAGTGTCAGTCGGGTGACTTCGGTCTCGTTCGTAACCACTCTTACAGCATCGTCGTTAACTCTATCAAGGGTCTCGGTAACGGTATTCCCGATCCTAACGATCCTATCGTTCCCCCGACCGACCCCGAAGAGTACTTCATCGGCGCTCGCATCATCGTGCTCAACTGGGCCGTTGTTCCCACTCAGGGTGTAGACCTCTAATTCACGGCTTTTGAGATCCTAATTCCATAAACACGCTCCCCGGGTGGTTCGCGCCATCCCGCCGGTCCACCCGGGGATTTTCATCAATTGTTTTTATTGTTGTCATTGTTGTTCCTGTTTTTACTGTTGTTATTGTTTTTACTGTTGTTATTGTTTTTACTGTTGTTATTGTTAACATCAACAACATCAACAACATCAACAACATCAACAACACCAACAACACCAACA
>JAFLTK010000230.1 GCA_022511505.1 Muribaculaceae bacterium | reverse complement strand
CTCCCTACATCTTCATGGAGCGCAACGGTATCCACATCATCGACCTCTACAAGACAGCCGCCAAAATCGAAGAGGCTGCTGCCGCCCTCAAAAATATCGCCAAAGCCGGCAAGAAGGTGCTCTTTGTTGCAACCAAAAAGCAGGCTAAGCAGGTCGTTGCCGACAAGGCCACTTCAATCAACATGCCCTACGTTATTGAGCGCTGGCCCGGCGGTATGCTGACCAACTTCCCCACCATCCGCAAGGCCGTCAAGAAGATGACTTCTATCGACAAGATGACCAAGGACGGTACTTTTGACAACCTCTCAAAGCGCGAAAAGCTCCAAATCAGCCGTCAGCGCGCTAAACTTGAGAAGACTCTCGGCTCTATCGCCGACCTTAACCGTCTTCCCTCGGCCCTCTTTGTTGTCGACGTTATGAAAGAGCACATCGCCGTTGCCGAAGCCAACCGCCTCGGTATCCCCGTGTTTGCTATGGTCGACACCAACTCTGACCCCTCAAACGTTGACTACGTTATCCCCGCCAACGATGACGCCAGCAAGTCAATCGAAATCGTTCTCGACGCCGTTTGCGCCGCTATGAACGAGGGTCTCGAAGAGCGCAAAGCCGAGAAGGTTGACACTCAGGCCGCCGGTGAAGGCGCCGACGCTCCCGCTGCTCCCCGCCGCGAGCGCCGTCGCGTAAGCCGTGGAAACAAGACCGAAGAAGCAGCTCCCGCCGCTCCCGAGGCTACTGAAGAGTAATAACGGTTGTCCCCACCCTATTGACTCAACAGGCAGTGCTGAGGGCTCCGTTTCAACAGCGCCCTCAGCACCTCCAATTTTAAAATCATCAATTTTCAGAACACCCTTTAACTTCATATAAGATTATGGCAGTTACAATGGCAGAAATCACCAAGTTGCGCAACCTGACAAGCGCCGGCTTGATGGACTGCAAAAAAGCACTCGCCGAGACCAACGGCGACATCGAGGCAGCAGTTGAAATCCTCCGTAAGAAAGGCCAGGCCGTTGCCGCTAAACGCGAAGACCGCGACGCCGCCGAGGGTTGCGTCCTCTCAAAGAACGAAGGCAACTTTGCCGCTATCGTTGCCCTCAAGTGTGAAACAGACTTCGTTGCTAAAAACGCCGGTTTCGTTTCACTGACCCAGAAGATTCTTGACGAGGCCGTTGCCGCTCGCATCAAGAACATCGACGACCTCAAGGCCCACACTATCGACGGCCGCACCGTTGCCGACCTCATCGTTGAGGAAAGCGGCAAGACCGGCGAGAAGATGGAACTTGGCGCATACGAGATTGTTGAGGCTCCCTCAACCACCAGCTACAACCACCTCGGCAACAAGCTCGCCACCATCGTAGGCTTCAACCTCGAAGGAGTTGACTATCAGGTAGGTCGCGACGTTGCCATGCAGGTTGCTTCAATGAACCCCGTTGCCGTTGACCGCGACAGCGTTCCCGCATCGGTTATCGAGTCAGAGCGCAACGTAGCCATCGAAAAGACCAAAGAAGAGCAGGTTAAGCGCGCCGTTGAGGTTGCCCTCAAGAAAGCCGGCCTCAACCCCGCTCACTTTGACAGCGAGGCTCACATCGAGTCAAACACCGCCAAAGGCTGGATCACCGAAGAGGAAGCCGCCAAGGGTCGCGAAATCATCAAGACTACCGCCGAGGCTAAGGCTGCCAACCTCCCCGAGGCTATGATTCAGAACATTGCCAACGGTCGTGTCAACAAGTTCTTCAAAGAATCTTGCCTCATGGAGCAGGAATTTGTAAAAGACGCCACTCTGACCATCGGCCAGTATCTCGAAAAGGCTCAGAAAGGCCTCGTTGCCGTTGAGTTCAAGCGCGTAAACCTCAACAAAGACTAATCCCGCGTTTAAAGTTCGATAAGTCATAACATGCTCGCGAGGTTGCCATTCAACGGCGACCTCGCCTTTTTTCTCTCCCATTCGACGAGCTGGAGCTCCTCGTCACGAAACCCGTTACTGGCAATAACATTTGTGCGCCTTGATTCGTGATAAAACGCGTTATATCGAGATAAATCGCGATATATCGAGTCCATCAAAGATCAGCGCAAAGTCAATGGTAATAAACAGGTGCCAATCCTCGACACCGGCACATCATCAACCTCTTGCCGATCTTTATTCTGTATTTATTGAAATTTATTGCAAGAAAAGTTGCAGGAATGGAGGGAAATTGGTATCTTTGTGGGCAATTTTCAGTAACGGGCCCGAAAAGTAGTTCTGACTGTCGGTTGACAATCACCTCGCCCGCCTGGTTAACCAATTAATATAGTGCTTTTTAAATGTACGCAATTGTAGAAATTCAAGGACAGCAGTTCAAGGCCGAGGCCGGCAAGTTCCTGTATGTCCACTATCTCGGCGATGCTACCAAAGAAGGAGATACGCTGACTTTTGACCGCGTTCTTCTCGCTGACGCCGACGGTACTGTAAAGGTTGGTGCTCCCACAGTTGAGGGTGCATCGGTTGTTTGTGAGGTGCTCACCCCGCTCGTAAAGGGAGACAAGGTTATCGTTTTCAAGAAGAAACGCCGCAAAGGCTATCGTCGCAAAAACGGTCACCGTCAATTCTTCTCCAAAGTGTTAATCAAAGAAGTAAACGCTTAACCCCCAAAATCTTAACCAATTATGGCACATAAAAAAGGTGTAGGTAGTTCGAAGAACGGACGCGAATCAGAAAGCAAACGTCTCGGCGTCAAGATTTTTGGCGGTCAGTTTGCAA
Source organism: Muribaculaceae bacterium (assembly GCA_022511505.1). Taxonomy (GTDB): domain Bacteria; phylum Bacteroidota; class Bacteroidia; order Bacteroidales; family Muribaculaceae; genus HGM05190. The sequence goes on along the minus strand of JAFLTK010000230.1, from coordinate 19,672 downwards.
AAGCCGGTAACATCATCAAGCGTCAGCGTGGCACTGTTCACCACCCGGGCTTGAACGTCGGCATGGGCAAGGATCACACCATCTATGCTCTTGTTGACGGCACCGTTGTTTTCACCGAGGGTCGCAATGGCCGTCGTTTCATCAACGTTAAGCCGGCAGAAGCATAATTTTTAGCTTCATCAACCCTTTCAACTCATCATTAAGCGGAATCTCATGCATGGGATTCCGCTTAATTGGTTTTAAAGACCCTCCCCTCTAAACTTTAAACTATAAACCCTAAACTTCAACTCGAGCGAAGCGAAAAGTTGAATAACCGAACTATGACAGTAGAAAAGATGGCGACTGAGGCTCGCGCGAGGCTCGCCTCACGATTTGGCTCGCGCGAGGCCGCATGGATGGTCAGAATGATTTTTGAGGACGTCAAGGGTTACAGTCAGGTCGACATGGCCCTCAACGGCGACCGCGACCTTGGCGAGGCGACTTGTAAGCGCGTCAACGAAATTGTCGACCGACTGCTTGCCAACGAGCCGCTTCAATACATCCTTGGCCACGCCCGGTTTTATGGCATGGATTTCAAGGTCTCGCCGGCCGTACTTATTCCGCGACCCGAGACCGAAGAATTGGTTGACATCATTGTCAAAGATGCCGACGGTCGCGAGGACCTGCGGGTGCTCGACCTCGGGACCGGTAGCGGCTGCATAGCCATCGCGCTGGCGCGAAATCTGCCGTTTGCCGCCGTCACCGGCATCGACATCTCGGCTGATGCGCTCGACGTTGCCCGTGCCAACGCCGCGACGCTCAAAGCCCGTGTCGACTTCAACCGTGTCGACATCCTCGACTTGCACCTCGAGCCGGCGTCGCTCGACATCATTGTCAGCAATCCGCCCTACATCACCCGGTCAGAACGCTCAGCCATGGAGTCAAACGTGCTTGACCACGAGCCGGCCACCGCGTTATTCGTCCCCGACGATGACCCGCTGAAGTTCTACACCCCGATTTACAAGGCCGCCATGAACGCTCTTACGCCCGGCGGACGGCTTTATTTCGAGCTCAACCCGCTGACGGCCGACGCGCTTGCCGACCGCATGCGCGCCGACGGGTGGGAAAACGTCACCATCATCCCCGATAGCCGCAAGCAGAAGCGGTTCCTCTCTGCAACCCGTCCACGATGAAGAAGCAACTCTCAGCCGCCGATGCACTCGCTCGGTTGCAAGACCTATGCGCCCGCAGCGAGCAATGCAGTGCCGATATGCGCAAGAAACTGATTGCGTGGCAGATACCGTCGGCCGACGCCGAGCGCATCCTCGACGCGCTCATCGACGACCGTTTTGTCGACGACCGCCGCTTTGCCCGTGCATTTGCCGCCGACAAGATGCGCTTCAGCGGTTGGGGACGCTACAAAATCATGCGTGGACTGATGGCCAAACGCATTGACCGCGCCACTATCGACCATGCCCTCGAAGCCCTCGATGTCGACGAATATGCTTCCACCGCCCGACGAGTTTTGATTTCCAAGGCTCGCGCCATCGCCGAAGGAAACACCTACGAGGGTCGCACCAAGTTATTCCGCTTTGGCGCCTCGCGCGGCTTTGAAACCGACCTTATCACGCGGCTAATCCGTGCCGAAAACCTATGGGAGCCTCGCGATTGAGCCGCCTCAGGCAAATTGTCGCCGACGCCGTCAACGACCTCGCCTCGGTCATCGTCCCGGGCTATTGCGTCGTCTGCAACCGGCCGCTCTTGAAGGGCGAGCGACACGTTTGCCTGCATTGCCTCGCCCACCTGCCACGCACCGGTATCTGCAGCGGCGACTTCACCTCCTTGCACCATCGTCTGGCATCGACCGCCGTGTGCATCGACCGCATCGCCGCCTGGTTTTACTACACCCAGGGAAGCCCCTACAACGCCATTATAACCATGGCAAAATATGCCGACCGCCCTTCGCTATCACGCATGAGTGGCGAAATTTTTGCCCGCGAAATCTCTTGCACCGATTTCTTTGACGGCATCGACCTACTTCAACCCGTCCCCCTCGCATTCCGGAAAGAATTCAGCCGTGGTTACAACCAATCGCGACAGATAGCACTCGGCATCAGCGACATCACCGGCATCCCCGTCGGCAATCTGCTCAAAGCGCGCACCCACTCCACCCAGACTCGCAAAGACGCATACAGTCGCTATATCAACTCGCTGGACGTATTCTCGGCACGGCGCGACGCAACCTCCTTTGACAACAAGCACATCCTGCTCATCGACGACGTCCTGACAACCGGCTCCACCATCCTCGCCTGTGCCCGGGCGTTGCTGACCGCCGCCCCCGGCGCCACCATCAGCGTCCTCACCCTCGGCGCCACCCGCCTCTCCTAAACCATGTAACCTTTACAGGGAGGCGACTTCTGAATATCAAAATTATCTAAAAATAGCCCCCATTTTGCAAATATTGTTGTGGATTTGGCAAAAAGGGTGTAATTTTACAACCTGATTTTTTGCACACGCAAATGGATAGTAAAAGTAACATAAAAGCGATGGAGGAGCAACTGCTTGTCGAGCGGTTGCGCGACGCCGCTACGTGTCGCGCGGCGTTTGCCGAGGTTATCGCCCTGTACAGCGAGCCGCTGTACAGGCAGATACGTCGCATGGTCGTGGGCCATGATGACGCCGCCGACTTGTTGCAGAACACTTTTCTGAAGGCGTGGCAAAACATCGAGAACTTCAAGGGTGCGGCCAAGTTGTCGACGTGGCTCCACAAGATTGCCATCAACGAGAGCCTGAGTTTCCTCGAGCGCGAACGCCGTCGTCAGGCCGCGTCAATCGACGACGAGGAGAGCAACCTGATAAATGCAATCGCGGCCGACGAGTGGATGGACGGCGACGAGCTGACCCGCAAGTTGCGCATGGCTATCGCGACGTTGCCCGAGAAACAGCGCCTCGTTTTCAACATGCGCTACTATGACGAGATGAAGTATGAGCAGATTAGCGAAATCCTCGGCACGTCGGTTGGCGCGCTGAAAGCGTCCTATCATCTTGCCGAGAAGAAAATCAAAGATTTTTTTGACAACAACGATTAAACCTTTGAGTGCCGTGGCTGTCAAAGGGATATAAAACATTTAAAGAGCAGAAACAACATGAAATCAACAGAAGATATCCTTGAAAAGGTTAACCGACGCGATGGGCTGACGGTGCCTGAAGGTTTCTTTGCCGACTTTAACGCGCGCATGGCCGCGTCGCTTCCCGAGCGCGAGTGGGAGCACGAGGCGCCCGCTATTGAAGCGCCGAGAAGTTTCTGGTCCAAGATTCGGCCCTACGTCTATATGGCAGCGATGTTCATGGGCGTCTGGTTGATGATGCAGATGTTTAATATGATCTCATCCTCCTCTCGTCCCGACCTTTCGCTCGACAGCAACCCGGTTCTCGCAGCCGCCGTCAGTGACGACTCGTTTATGAGCGACTACTATCTTGACACGTTCAACGACTATGACCTGACCAATCAAATGATTGAAAACGGCACTATCGAGGACTTCCTCAACGAAGGTGTAAATTAACAGAAATTACCCGTCTCGCGCCATTCTCCTCTCTCCACCCTCTTTTTCCCGTAACCAAAAATCCGGTTCATGATGAAACATAAACTGTTATACTTGCTATTGACCATCCTCCTTGCCGGAGTGTTTACGCCGCTCGCGGCCAAGGACGAGCCGACTGCTCAGGAGCGTCGCCAGTGGGTCGAAGAAATGCAAAACTACAAGAAAGAATACATCGCCAAGGCGCTTCAACTGACCGATGACCAGAAAGCGAAGTTCTTCCCCCTCTACATCGCTATGGACAACGAATTGCGGGCTATCAACGACCAGGTGCGCAAAGAGGTTAGGGCCGTTGCCGGCAAGAAAGCCGCCGCCACCGATGCCGACTATGCCCGCGCCGCCGAGTTGATGTATAACGCCAAGGCTCGCGAGGGCGCCGTCGAGAAAAAATATTATGACAAGTTCAAGACAATACTGACCCCGCGACAATTGTTTGAACTCAAGCGCGCCGAGCATCGTCTTGCTAAAGAGATGATGCAACACAGTCAGAAATCTGACAAACCCAAACCCAAGCCGACAAAGAAGAAGTAACCCCCTCTTTCCCTACGATATTAATGATGGCAACCGGGCTGACCTCAGTTATTCAATGAGTTATGCCATCTCGGTTGCCATTTTTCCATTCACACAATTTTCTAAAGCACTAAAGCAATGAAAGCAATCTCAAGATACATTCTAATCATTTTAACTGCATTTATGACACTAATCAATCCTGACAGCGCCGATGCTCAAAATCGAGCAAAATTGGCCGAACCCGACTTCCGTTTCCCCGAAAAAGTCATTACCGGTGCCGACGCTACTATCAAGCAAGCCGAGCGCTCGGGCAATGCCGAGTTGCTTATCAGCGGCGTGATGCAACGCGCCAAGGCGATGACTTCCATCAACCCCGACAGTATCAACGCCGTTGTCGACATGGTTGGCGGCTACATCGACGCCGCGACCGACCCCGTCGCCAAGGCGATGTTGCAACTTCTCCAAGCCTCCTATTTCAATAGTTACTACCAGGCCAACCGTTACAAACTTGACCAGCGTACCGTCCCGGCCGACGAACTCGCGGCCGACGTGCGTGAATGGAGCGGCAACCAGATTGGCGACACAATCGCCGGCTTGCTTGAAGATGTTCTTGCACAAGCCCACCTCCTCAAAGCGGTGAAAATCACCACTTTCAGCAAGGTTATCGAACAAAACAACCTGACCGCCATCTACTACCCGTCGCTCTTTGATTTTGCAACCCATATTGCATCCTATGTTTTGACATCAAGGACGTCAAGCAATGTCATCATGCCCGTTGACGCGTTGACCTTTACTGTCCCCGCGGCTACCCTTGACATGCTGCGCCTCAACCGTTATGACCGCCTCCTGCTCAACTTTGAAAATAAAAATGTTGACCTTGCCCCCGAGGGCTCGGCCTCTCGCATCACGGCCCTGACAAACCGCTTCTCAACCGTTGTAAAGATTGGCTCTTTCACTGCCGAGCAGCAAAGTGACGCCCTATTTTCGCTTTATGAACAGAACAGCGAGTCAGAATTCTCGGGGTCAATCCTCATGAAATATGTCTATTTCAACATCAATTCAGAATCTGTCCCTGCCGAGCGCTTGGTTGACCTAATGGCCCAGAATATCAAGCAGTATCCCGGAAACCCGATGCGCGCTTCACTTGAAAGTTTCATTATGACGCTGACGACCAAAAAAGTCAGTCTTGACTATCCCAACATGGTCATTCCGGGCGTTCCGTTCAAGTTTACCGTTAAAACCAACAACGTCTATAACGGTGACATCGTCATTTTCCGTGTCCCGGCCGAGAACTACTACAACCAAAAGAAAACAACCGTTGACCTCGCCAAGCCCTACAAGGTCATAAAGGCCTCGGCAACCGAGACAAAGATGGTGGACAACGAGTTTACCGCCGAGGGCACGATTGACGAGCCGGGCTACTATGTCGCCGCTTTCCGTGTCGACGGCATCAGCGACAAGGAACTCGGCTCCAGGCTCGCTCAACAAAGCCTACACCCAATGGCCGTCTGTCAATATGGCATCTCGCGCCTCTATGACAACAACGGCAATGACTATCTGACGGTTATCAACCTCGCCGACGGCTCCCCGGCACCGGGGGCTACAATCGTAGGGCTCAAAAACTGGTATCGCGGTTATGAGATAACATCGTCCACGCTGGGTAAGACCGACTCCTTCGGCCTACTCAAAATCAAGAGCCGCAACACCTATAACGACAACGCCTACTATGCCATAGTCGACGGCACGGCAACAGGGGTTGTGCGTCCCGGCAGTTATTACGGCTCTCGTGACCGCAACGAGACACCCGAGCGCGTCATCCAATCACAGATTATATTCTCGCGCCCTCTCTACCGTCCCGGCGACGACGTCGAGTGGACCGCCTTCCTCTATGTGCGCAACACCGACAACACCTTTGAGCCGCTCGCTCGCGCCGAGGTCGAGGCTACTTTCTATAACGCCAACAATGTTGAGGTAGCAAAGACCACACTGACCGCCGACGAGTATGGCCGCGTTCAAGGCAAGTTCCCGACCTCGGCCGATGACCTGACCGGAACCTACCGCGTCACCGTCCGGACCGAAAGCCTGAATCCCATGAGCGACCTTCACCGCCCGATGTTCTCGGGTTGGGTAACAGTCAGCGACTACAAGTTGCCGACATTCTTCGTCGATAAGTATCAAGCCGCCAACGGCGTGCCGACGGCCGGCGACGTTACCCTCAGCGGTCGCGCAATGACCTTCTCGGGCTTCCCCCTCGCCGACGTTGACATTGAAATCACGATTGACTACAACCGGTTGTCATGGTTCTTCCGCGGTAACACCGAGCGTTTTGATGTGCTGAAAGCGACTACCGACGCCGACGGCAATTTCAACCTTGTCGTCCCCGCGGCCCTGCTCGGGATGAAAGACTTCAAGCAGGGCTTCTTCACCGCCGCGCTCGCCGCTACCTCGTCATCGGGCGAGACGGTCAGGGCTATGACTACATTCAGCATAGGCTACAAATATAACCTAATCGTCAATAGCGACCTGGTTGCCGATGCCTCCAAGCCTGTTGAAGTTCCGCTCAAGGTAGTGGGCATCGACGGCGTTGAAACCCCCTCGCTCATTGACTACACGCTGCTTGACGGAGACCGCGTAGTCCTCTCCGACCAGTTCAACGCGCCATTCCCGACGCTCGACCTTAGCGCCATTCCCTCAGGATGTTACACCCTGCGCATGGCGATGCTCGACTCGACGCTCGCCGCGCCCGCCGAGACACGTCTCACTCTCTATCGCACTACCGACACCGCTTCGCCCGTAAAGGACACGCCCGTGTGGTTCATCGACAAGTACCTGACTGTCAACCCCGGGGAGGATGCAACGTTTGCCTTTGAAGCCTCGCGCTCGGGGCTATGCCTCAATGTCGCCATCCTCGCCAACTCGGCAAAGGCGCCCGTCATTACCCGACATATCACCACCGCCGGCTATAACACGCTGACCATCCCTGCCGTCGACGAGGAGACCGTCATTGCCGTTTGGGGCAGCGACATGGCCGTGCTTTATGATAAGAACCTGAGTATCAATGTCATCAAGAAACGCGAGAACATCAAGATTGTCAGCGAGACATTCCGCGACCGTTTGGTGCCCTCTACCGCCGAGACTTGGCGCTTCAAAATCGTCGACACCGAGACCGGCAACGGTGTTCCCGGAGCCGCTATGGCTACCATGTTCAATCAAGCCATCGAGCAGATTGAAAGTTACCGCTGGTTCACGGCACCGTCAATCTACTACCCGTCAGGTGCAAGCATCAACTACCGAGGATTCTCGTCGTCGATACTTTTCTACTATTGGTTCTCGCAGAAAGGCATCGAGGTGCCCCACCTTGAGTTGCCAACATTTAAATATCCGCTTGACTTCTTCGGGCGTGTTATGATGTATTCCAAGAAAGCGGACCCCTCGCGCTCGGTTGGTGCCATCAACTATGACGCCGGCGATACTAATATAGTCAGAGAGCATCGTTCTGAAGTAATCGTTGAGGAAAGCGCGATGGCTGAGGATGCTGACCTTTCGGCTCTACAAGGGCGTGTTGCCGGCGTGACAAATATGGCTATGAGCGATGCAATCGAGGCAGACATCGAGACTGGAGCAGGCTCAGCGACCGCGAGCGAGCCGACTTTCACCTACCGCGACCGCGAGGTGGCCCAGGCGTTCTTTATGCCGATGCTGACCAGCGACGCCAAAGGCAACGTGACCATGCAGTTTGACGTGCCAAACGCCAACTCGTCGTGGACCCTCAACCTCTTTGCGTTCACAAGCAAGGTGTTGACGGCGACCTTCAATGCAACCGTCGTTACCTCGCGCCCGGTGATGGTTCAGCCAAACTTGCCCCGCTTCTTGCGTCAAGGCGACGTGGCAACCGTCAAGGCTCTGGTGATGAACAACAGCGACTCGACCGATGTCGCCGTGACCGTCATCGAGACCTTTGACCCCGTGACCGGCGCCATCCTGTCGACCGACACCTTTGAGGATACCATCGCCGCCGGTGCTTCGACCACAGTGCAGACTACCCTTACCACCCCCGACGGCGCATCGCTGATTGGCTACCGCGTCAAGTCGACACTGGGCGGTCACACCGACGGCGAGCAGACCCTCCTCCCCATCCTGGAGTCGGTTCAGCCCGTTGTCGAGTCACGCCGCTTCTTCATGGCGCCCGACGTTAAGAACTACACCACCGAGGTGTCACCTACCGCCGAGGGCGAATGGACCTCGCTGACATTCTGTGAAAATCCCGCCTGGGAGGTAATCTCGGCTCTGCCCGGACTCCAGGCAGATAAGCCGTCGACCACTCTCGACGCCGTCTATACGCTCTGCTCGGCCGCCACTGCCCGCGGTTTGATGAAAGACAACCCCGAAGTTGCCCGCGAGTTGCAACGCTGGCTCGCAAGCGACCGCTCTGACTCGACACTCATCTCGGCACTGGAGCGCAACGCCGACCTCAAGATTATGATGCTCAACGCGACCCCCTGGGTGCAAGCCGCCGAGAGTGACACCGAGCGCATGACTCGCCTTGCCCTCCTCTTTGACAACAAAGCCGTCAACGCCACCATCGACTCGTCGATTGCCGCGCTTGCTAAATTCAACACGGGCGCCGGATGGAAATGGAGCGAATGGGGCAACTATCCGTCGTTGTGGATTACCACCGAGACGCTCTATGTCCTCGGGCGCCTCGTCGAACTCGGCTATCTGCCCTCCAACAAGCGTCTCGCCTCAATGATAAAGGATGCCGTTGACTACACCGACCGCGAGGCCTCCGAGGAGTTCAAAGATAATCCCAAGAGAGACCTGAGCGTGTGGGCCTGCATGCGCATCTATTTCCCCGACGTCAAGATGTCAACCGCCACGTCGACAGCCTATAACGCCCAGGTTCAGCGCGCCGTAGCCAACTGGGGCAACGAGCACATTGAGGGCAAAGCCTGGGATGCACTCCTGCTCAACGCCAACGGTTACCGCGAGACAGCGCGCGAAATAGCCGAGTCGTTGCGACAGCACGCTGTCTCCACCCCCGAGAAAGGGATGTGGTGGCCGTCGCTCGACGTCCAAAACCCGTGGCGCCGCTTGCGCACGACCGGGCTCGTTCTGCGAGTCTTCGCGGCGACCGGCGCACCGATGGACGAAATCAACGCCGTTCGTCAGTGGCTCATCGGCGAGAAACAAACCCAGAACTGGGGTAGCGCCGCAACCACTACCGACCTCATCGCCGACATTCTGCTGACCTCGCGCGACTACTTCAACCAAGCCGGCACCGTCAGCGTAGCCCTCAACGGCGACCTCGTTGACCTGCCCAAGTTTGATAGCGCCCTTGGCATGTTCCGCCTTAATCTCGGCAAGATGCTCCCCGCCGGCGGACGTCTCGACATCGCCCGCAGCGGCGACACCCCCTCGTGGGGCGCCGTGATGACCATGCGCCAAGCTGCCATGGACAGCATCCCCGCCGTGGCTACCGAGGGCCTCTCGATTGAGAAAAAGATTTACCTTCTCGAGCAGTCGGCTGCCGGCGTCGTGGCACGCGATGCCGGGACATTCAAGGTCGGTGACCTCGTGCGTGTAGAACTCATCATCAACGTTGACCGCGACCTCGACTACGTCACCATCGACGACCGTCGCGCCGCCTGTCTCGAGCCCGTCGAGCAACTCCCCACCCCGCTGTGGCAAGACGGCACGTGCTTCTACCGCGAGAACCGCGACGCGTCGACGCGCCTGTTCATCGACCGCCTACGTCACGGCGTCTACCGCCTCCACTATGACATGCGCGTCAACAACGCCGGCACCTTTGCCTCGGGCATTGCTACCGTTCAGAGCCAGTATGCCCCCGACGCAACCGCCCACTCCTCCGGCACCCGCCTCCCCGTCCTCCCCTAATCCTCCGAGGCGCATCCCCCGATATGATAGACACCCCGCCGCGACCTTTCGCGGCGGGGTGTTTATTTATACTTGGCAAAATACATCTCAAAATAATACAAATCAACAAAAATTGTTATCTTTGTGACTATAAACTTTGATATCCTAAATTAAATATGGAAAAACTTCATTTACCTGAAAATCAAAATATAGAATGTAAAGAAAGTTGGAAAGACGAATATCTAAAATGGATATGCGGCTTCGCCAACGCACAAGGTGGCCACATTTATATAGGAGTAGTAGATGGTTCACATGAAATATCCGGGGTTGAAAACAGCAAACGACTTTTGGAAGATTTGCCCAACAAGATTGTAACCAATCTCGGAATAATAGCCGATGTAAACCTATTACAAGAAGATGGTCGTGATTATATCGAGATTAATGTAAAACCGAGCAATATACCCATTTCTTATAAAGGAGTTTACCATTATCGTTCAGGAAGTACAAAACAAGAGCTAAAAGGAACTGCCTTGCAGAACTTTTTGTTGAAGAAATTAGGTAAAACATGGGACGATGTGGCAGTCGAAAACGCCACTTTAGAGGATATTGATAGAACTTCCATTGAATATTTCCTTAAAAAAGGAATTGAGGCTCAACGTATTCCAATTGGTATGGCGACTGCCCCGACTGAAGAAGTCCTTCGTTCTCTTCAGCTTATTGATGAGGAAAATCATATTAAGACAGCCGCTATTCTACTTTTTGGGAAGAACCCATTGAGGTATTTCCACAGCGTAGAATTTAAGATTGGAAGATTTGGAAAGAACGAGGCTGACCTGATTATACAAGATATAATAGAAGGGAATCTTATTCAGATGGGCGATAAAGTGTTTGATGTTTTGATGGCAAAATATTTGGTATCGCCTGTAAGTTTTGAAGGAATGCAACGTTATGAAACCCTTGAAATTCCGAAGGAGGCATTGCGTGAGATTCTATATAACGCTATTGCCCATAAAAACTATATGGGGCCGGCTATACAGATGCACGTCTATGACGATAAAATAGAGTTATGGAATGATGGCAATCTCCCAGAGGGTTTCAACGAAGAGATTCTTTATGGTAACCATCCATCCGTGCCAAGGAATCCCAATATTGCCAAGGCTATGTTCATGGCAGGATTTATTGACACATGGGGTCGAGGATATAAGAAAATCTTTGAGGGCTTTGAAAAAAGAGGCCTTCCCATTCCGAAAGTCCGCGATTTTTTTAGTGGCACACAAATCATTATTGAACGCACTGTATTTCAGAGCCTTAACGCTAATGGCGGATTAAATGGCGGATTAAATGGCGGATTAAATGGCGGATTAAATAAGTCCAATGAACTGACAGAGATCGAACTCCGGATATTGCAATACATTAAATCAAATCCTCGGACTACTATAAAAAAAGTAAGTGAAGCGTTAAAAGTTGGGAAAAGAACAACAGAAAGGATGATAGCTAATTTACGAGAAAAAAATCTTATAATAAAAGAGGGTAGTAAGAAGAGGGGTTCATGGAAAATCAATCTTTAGAAAGAGGCTTCTTATGGTGAAAGCCGCAGGAGAGAGGACTTCCAGCCGTGAGCTCAATAAAATAACGGGCAAGATTGGAGGAGGTTAGATGTCGATGCCGAAGTCGTAGGATTCGTCCCAGCCCTCGGGCACTTTAATAGAGCGCACGGCGTCTTTCAGCAGCAAGGTGATTTGGTCGTAGGCTTTTTGGGTTTTGGACGGCAGCGTCTTTGAGAAGGCTTGGCGTTCCTGTTCCCATTCGGCTATCAGGGCAGTAACTCTTTCATCTTCCAGAGGCAGGGCGAGTCCCTCGCTGTCTTCTGCGGGAGCCGGCGCCGGGGGGAGTTGGACTGCTTTCCCATTCAGCAATTCATTTTGCTTCTTAAAGAGAGAAGTGACTGTGTTGAGGTAATAGACAATGGCGCCCGAGATGTCCATCGGGAGAGAACTATAATGGTTGTATTCATACATATCTTTGATGAATATATCCATATTTATCGCTTGGATTGCTGACCATGTTTCATATTCCTTCAGTTGACTTGGATTGCTTTCAAGATAAGTGCTCAGTCGTTCAAGTTCTTGATAATGAGCAATTACGCGTCTCATATATGCGGCATAGTTTAATTCGGGTTGGTCGCCTCCTTCATACCATTCAAAAATTTTGTTTATGGTGCTGAAAACGTGTTTCTCAGACATGCCTGAGGACTCAATGAGGTCGCGGTTTACTCTGTACCAGTTGAGATTGTTCTGCGGCGTATTGTCAAGAGTGCTTGAACGAACGATTTTATAAAGGATGTCAAACACGGGCTTTGTCTGCTCATAAAGAGCGACGAGTTGCTCATCATTGCTGTCAATCTCGGGTTTAAGCGAGCTGACGAGATTCCTCAATGAATCAATAGGTACGTCAACCGGAATGACATCGACTGTTTCGGCTTTTTCTTCCTCCTCCTGCGGCAAAGCGTCCACAACTTTACTCTCAGGTTTACAAGCGTTTAGAACGATAAACAAGATGGCCGCCGTGCACAGTGGAATAATGTCACAGAATCGATTCATTTTAAACATAGTTCTTTGGGTTGTGTGTTTAGTTTATTCTATTTTTTGCAAATATACGACAATGAATCGACATTAGCAATACAACTAACCCGCGGCAAATGGGCTAATAAACCCAATCAGTCTTAGCGGCGATGCTCCGCGCCACGACGTTGGCGCTTCTAAACAAATCGAAGGTGGCTGCCAATGCCGGCAGCCACCCTCGATTTGAAAGAATCAAGAGATTTTGTTACCAGATAATGACGCGCTCGGCCTCGGGACGGAACATGGCATCGCCGTCGGTGATTGAGAACGCGTTGAAGAACGGCGCGAGGTTGCGCAGGGTCACGTTCACGCGGTTGCGGCCCAGCGAGTGAACGTCGCCGGTGGTCAGCGAGCGGATTTCTTCGTCGCGGATGTTGTTGGCCCAAAGGTTGGCATAGTTCATGTAGAATGCCTGGAGCGGGGTGAGGCCGTCGATGAGTGCCTCGGGGCTGTTGACGTCAACGCCCTTCTTCTTTTGAGCGTCGAGGAATGCGGTCATGGCCACGCGAAGGCCGCCCTGATCGGCGATATTCTCGCCAAGGGTATAGAAGCCGTTGGCATAGAGGCCGGGAAGAACCTCGACGGCGTTAAATTGGTCAACGAGTGCCGATGTCTTTTTCTCAAAAGCCTCTTTGTCCTCGGGGGTCCACCACTCGACCATGTTGCCCTCGGCATCAAAGTTGCTGCCCTGGTCGTCGAAACCATGGGTCATTTCGTGGCCGATGACAACGCCGATACCGCCGTAGTTCTCGGCATCGCTTGCCTCGGGATCAAAGAATGGAGCTTGGAGGATGGCGGCCGGGAAGACGATTTCGTTGGCCATCGGGTTATAGTAGGCGTTGACAGTCTGGGGTGTCATGCCCCACTCGGTTTTATCGACCGGTTTGCCCCACTTTGAGAGCATCTCTTTCTGGTGCCACATCGAGACGTTGTGCATGTTCTCATAGTAACTCAGGGCTGGGTCGATTTCCATCGTCGTGTAGTCTTTCCACTTGTCGGGATAGCCGATTTTGACGGTGAAAGCGTTCAACTTCTTGATAGCGTTGAGTTTAGTGTCGTCGGTCATCCAGTCGAGGTTGATGATGTGCTTGCCAAGGGCTGTGCGCAGGTTCTCGACGAGTCCCACCATGTAGTCTTTTGACGACTGGGGGAAGTAGTTCTCGACATAGAGTTGGCCGATAGCCTCGCCCATGGCACCCTCGGTGGCGCCGAGCGCGCGTTTCCAGCGCGGACGCTGCTGCTGAACGCCGCTCATCACCTTGTTGAACTCAAACGCCGCGTTGGCAAAGTCGTCGCTGAGGTAACTCGACGCCTGTGCGACATATTTCCAGAGGTAGTAGTCCTTGATTTCGCGGTCGGTCAGCGTTGCCAGCAGGTTGTTGGCCTGGTTGACCGAACTGATTTCGGTAACGATGACATTCTCGGGGGCCTCAATCTGCATTGTCTCTACAAAGAAGCGGTCCCAGTTGATGTTGGGGAACATTGCCTTGAGTTGCTCGAGGCTGCGGGGGTTATACATCGCCGGGATGTTACGGCTCTGCTCGCGGGTCCATGCCGAGTCGGCGAGGGCGGTCTCGACCTTCATCACGTTTTTCATGATGCGGTTGGCGTCCTTTTTGCTATAGCCGGCGTTTTGCATCTGTTTGACAACCAATTTCTTGAACGCTTCGCGAACCTTGCGATTGGTCTCGTCGTTGGCAAGGTAATAGTCGCGGTCGCCAAGGCTCATGCCGCCGCTGCTGACATACATTGCATACTCGTTGCTGTTGGCCATGTCTTCCATGGGGCCGGCGCCGAAGAACGGGCTCGCGTATGAGGCGTGCATCCAGTAAAAGAGGTCTTCCATCCCCTCGTGGGGTGTGGTTTCAATCTTGCGCAGGTCGGCTTTGATAGGATTGGCGCCCTCGCGGTTGCGGCGCGTCGAGTCCATCGCCTGATTATAGATTGTCGACACCTTGAACGCCACGCTTCCGGGCTCGGGGTTGGTCTCGGCCAGATTCAGCACAAGGCGCTGGACGCGAGCCTCCGACGAGTCGTTGAGAATGTTAAACTGGCCATAACGGGCGTGCTCGGCCGTCAGCGGATGGGCTTCCATCCAGCCGCGGTTGACGTGGGTATAAAAATCGGTACCCGCGGGAGTCGACGCATCAAAGTAAGCCGGGTTAAGGCTCTTAAGATGCTCGGCCTGTGCTGTCATGCCGGCAACGGCAAGCAGCGAGACAAGGATTAGTTTATTTTTCATTTTTCTTCTTAATTGAAATCGTGGCGCAAAGTTAATCAAAAAAACTGACTATATATTAGATATTATAGATAATAGATAGGAAGGACTGAAAAGGTTTGCCTGCGATAACTCTGTTTATTCCGGTCTCTCGGTTTTCTCTTATTTCTACATTGTCTATTGCACGATTATAAATTTTAGAGTAATTTTGTCTTTGCGTGGATTAACCTCGCGCGATAAAATAATGAGTATGAAACATCTTAGAATCCTTCCGGCACTCGTTGCCGCAATATTGGCTCTCGCCGTGGCCTCTTGTTCCAAAAATTCGGACGTGCTTGACACTATTCCGGCCGACGCGTCGATGGTGGCACGCGTCGACGTCGACGACCTCCTCGAGGCATTTGACGTCACGCTCGCCGGTGACACAATCCGGTCGCTACCGCCTTCGTTCACTGCCGCGTTTGGCGACCGTTGGGACCGATATATCCCCATGTTGAACCAACTGCTTAAGTCTATCGACGAGGACGAGGTCTTTGTCTTTGACGCCGACAAGTCAAACTACATCGTAACGGCCGAGATTGACGACGAGGCGACGCTTGAGGCCATCCTCAAGGAGCATGCCGTCCAGACCGAGAGCATCGGCGGCTTTGAGGTCTATGATTTCTATGAGACGGCGGTGATGACCCGCGGCAGTCAACTGTGGATTACCCAACAGCATGCCGGCAACGCGGCCGTCGAGATGGTCAAGACGCAACTCGAGCGCGCCGGCAAGCGTTCGATTTCCAAACTCGACTATGCCGTCAAGGCGCTCGACGATGACGCCCTCTATAACATTCTTTACACTACTCGCGAGATTTGTGGCGTCAGCGATGCTTTCTACAACATCAAAATCAGCACCAGAGACAACACATTAAGGATTGTCAGCGAGCCGGTTGGCACCTCAGCCGCCGTCGACTCGCTGCGCGCGTTCTATCCCGCCAAGGCTATAGGCAGCAGGCTCCCCGTGGTTGCTCCAGCCAACGCCACGCTCGTGGCTTCCGCCGGCATAAGCGGCGACTTTGACTGGGATAACATCATCGAGAAAGTGACCGGCGGAATGACGTTCGCTCAGGCCGCCGCCCTTCATTCGGCCGCTCCGGTGCTAAAAGCCGTCGACGGAACCATAACGCTCAACGTCGTCATTGACCCGAACGTCTCCCTTTACACCGACCGCGTCCCCGGCATGAACATCTCCCTCGAGGCGATGATTAAGGAGGGCAAGATGGACTATGTCTCGGGCTATTTCAACTCCCTGTTAGGGAACATGATTCCCGGCCGCCGCGCCGGCAACGCCACCGTCTATGACGCCGGCATCTTCAAGATGAGCATCGCCGAAGATGGCAATATTTTGAAAGTCAACGCGATAACCGCCGGAGCTCCCGAGATCGGCGACACAGAGAACTATACCGCTCGCTTCGAGAAACTCGACGGTGTCATCAAAGTCAACATCCCGTCGCTCGCTCCGATGACCCGCGGGCAGATGACCTTTGGTGTCGACGCCGTCGGCGACATGACTTTCGACAAATCGACCCTGACCGTCACCCTGACCGGTGTCAACGGCAAGTTCTTCCCGACCATCCTGACCGCCCTGCAATGATACAGACCATCACCCTTGAGCAGACCCTCCCGGCGGTGTTTGCCGGTAGCGAGGGCGAGCCGCCGGTCAGCCGGTCGCAAGTGTGGTTGCGCGATGTAATATTTTCGCGGCCTGACTATTACATGATTGAGGCCGAGAGCGGCACCGGCAAGTCGTCGCTCTGTGCCTACATTTATGGGTCGCGAGTCGACTACAGCGGCCGCATCCTTTTTGACGGCATCGACACGCGCACGCTCGACATCAACCGCTGGTCGGCCCTGCGGCGCGAGGCGCTTGCCTATCTGCCTCAGGAGATGATGCTTTTTCCCGAGTTGACGGTCATGGAAAATATCGCCATCAAAAACCGGCTGACCGACTGTAAAAGCACCGCCGAGATTGAGCAAATGCTCGCCCGACTCGAGATTGACGACAAGCGCAACACGCCCGCCGGGCGCCTCTCGGTGGGGCAGCAGCAGCGCGTCGCCATCATTCGCTCGCTGTGCCAGCCTTTTGACTTCCTGCTTGTCGACGAGCCGGTCAGTCACCTCGATGCGCGCAACAACGCCGCCGTCGCCGCGCTCATCGACGCCGAGGCCTCGGCTCGCGGCGCCGCCGTCATCGCTACCTCGGTCGGCAACAAAATATCACTCCCTAACCTCAACATCTTGATGCTATGAGCAAGGAGAAATCACGCAACGCGCTGGTGCGCCGACTGTTGCGCCGCAACATTAGCGCCGGGCAGTTGATAGGCTTTGCGCTTGCCAACCTCGTCGGCCTGACGATTGTGCTCGTGGCGATGCAGTTTTATCGCGACGTGACTACGGCGTGGGAGGGCAGCGACTCTTTCATTTCGCGCGACTATATGATAATCTCGCGCCATGTAACCGGCCTCGGCAATCTGACGGGCGACAACCCGATGGCTTTCACGCCCGAGGCGGTCGCCGAGATAGAGCGGCAGCCATGGGCCGAGCGCGTCGGCAGTTTCACGGCGGCCGAGTTCAACGTCTATGCCTCGCTTGAGATGGGTAACAGCAACATCGGCACGGCGCTGTTCCTCGAATCGATACCGTCATCGTTTTTCGACGAATTACCGGCGCGATGGAGCTACACCCCCGGCCGGAGCGAGCCGGTGCCCATTATCCTGTCGCGCGACTATCTGACGCTCTACAATTTTGGCTTTGCCGCCTCGCGCGGACTGCCCCAAATCAGCGAGCAGATGATTGGCAAGGTGCCCCTGCGCCTGTCGCTGAGCGGCAACGGGCACCAGCAGTATGTCGAGGCCCGAGTGGTAGGGTTCTCGTCGCGCCTGAACACCATCGCCGTGCCCGAGGAGTTCATGACGTGGGCCAACGACCGCTTTGCCGAGCCCGGACGCGACAATTACCCCTCGCGATTGATTATCGAACTGTCTAAACCGGGCGACCCGGCCGCGACCGACTTCATGAAGGCCCACGGATATGACATCGCCGGCGACCGCATGGACAATTCCCGGGCGGCTTTTTTTCTGGGACTCGTGACGTCGGTGGTCATCGTCGTTGGCGCCGTCATCTCGTTGCTGGCGTTCTTCATCTTGCTGCTGAGCATCTACCTGTTGTTGCAGAAAAATCGCCGTAAGATACACGAGCTCATGCAGTTGGGGTACCGGCCCGGCGAAATTGCCGTTCACTACAACATGCTCGTTGCCGCCGTCAATCTCGCGGTGCTCGTCGTGGCATCGGCAGTGACAGCCGTCGGCGCCTCGATGTGGAAAGAGCCGCTTGACTCGATTGGCGTAAACGGCGCGCCGCTGTGGCCCACGGTGGCCGTTGGCGTGGCAATCATCGCCCTCATAACCGTCGGCAGCATCGTGGCCATCAACCGCCGCGTCAAGAGCGTTTTCAGAATATAATCTGTTGATATAGCCAAATTTACAACCAAAATAGAAAAGATTATGGATAATTTCACCTTTTACACCCCAACGCGCTATATCTTTGGCCGAGGAGCCGAGGATAAAGCCGGCACACTCAGCGCCGAGTTGCTCGGACGCAAAGTCATGATTGTCATTGGCGGCGGCTCGGTAGTTCGCTCGGGTCTGCTCGGCCGCGTCGAGGAGAGCCTCAAGGGCGCCGGCGTCGAGTATGTCATCCTCAAGGGCGTGCAGCCCAATCCCACCGACGACCTTGTCTATGTCGGCATCGAGGAAGCGCGCCGCGAGAGCGTCTCCGGCATCCTTGCCGTCGGCGGTGGTAGTGTCATCGACACCGCCAAGGCGATTGCACTCGGCGCCATCTATGACGGCGACTTCTGGGACTTCTACAGCGGCGCCGCCGTGCCTCAGAAAGCGCTCCCCGTCGGCGTCGTGCTGACAATCCCCGCTGCCGGTAGCGAGGGCTCGGGCAACAGCGTCATCACCCGCCGCGACGGCATGCTCAAACTCGGCACACGCACCGACTCAGTACTCCGTCCCAAGTTCGCCCTCATGAACCCTGAACTGACATTCACCCTACCCCCCGAACAGACCGCCGCCGGCATCGCCGACATGATGGCCCACATCTTCGAGCGCTACATGTCGCCCACACGCGACGTCCAACTGACCGACCGCCTCAGCGAAGGTCTGCTCAAGGCAATTATCGAGGAAGCCCCCAAAGTTATGGCCAACCCCACTGACTATCAGGCCCGTGCAAACATCATGTGGGCCGGTACCCTCGCCCACAACGGCGTCTGCGGCACCGGTCGCGTCGAGGACTGGACCTCCCACGCCATGGAGCATGAACTTTCTGCCCTCTACAACGTAACCCATGGCGCCGGCCTCGCCGTCATCATCCCCGCCTGGGTAACCTACATGGCCGACGTCGCCCCCGAGAAGCCTGCCGAACTGGCCCGCAACGTCTTCAACGTCAACATTCCCGACGACCGTGCCGCCGCACTCGCCTGCGCCGCCGCCTTGTGTGAATTCTTCGCATCCATCGGCCTTCCCACCACCATGCGAGAGCTCGGCATCAACAACCCGGACGTGCCCTTGCTCGTCGAGCGCCTCCACGCCGTCAAGGGCCACCAATTTGGCGGTTACCGCCTCCTCGACCCCGCCGCCACCACCGCCATCTACACCCTCGCCCTCTAATCCCCGTGAGTAGCCTGCCCCGCACAGCTCGCTGCGCTCGCATGCGCGGGGTTATTGAAAGAGGTGCCGCTCCGGCCGGTTATCCGGGGACGCGATTTGTCGTCGGCAGCAGGGACGCGATTCTTCGCGTCTCTGCTGCCACTTTGATACGCCTTG
>JAFLTK010000067.1 GCA_022511505.1 Muribaculaceae bacterium | reverse complement strand
CGCAAGTCAAGGAACGTAGCGTCGGCATCGATTTCAATGTCGCGCTTAAAATTGCTGACCTCGTCAGAGACTATCCTGAAACGGTAAATCATATATATAAAATAATGTGTTGTTGTTTTTGATACTGCGAAAATACAAAAAATTTCAATACCTGCAAACACCTCCCCCTAAAATTGCATAGAAAATTTGGGGTTTGTAGTGTCAGGGAAATGTTGTATCTTTGCAAGTCAAAAAGTACAACGATAATTACAATAATATGTCTCTTCAATGTGGAATTGTAGGGTTGCCCAACGTTGGTAAGTCTACGCTTTTCAATTGTTTATCAAACGCTAAGGCCCAGTCGGCCAACTTCCCGTTTTGCACCATCGAGCCCAACGTGGGCGTCATCACCGTGCCCGACGACCGCTTGACGCGCCTCGTCGAGATGTGCAATCCGCGCAGTGTTGTCCCCGCAACGGTTGAGATTGTTGACATCGCGGGTCTTGTCAAGGGCGCCAGCAAGGGCGAGGGTCTGGGCAACAAGTTCCTGGCCAACATCCGTGAGACCGACGCTATCCTGCACGTGCTCCGTTGCTTTGACAACGACAATATCACCCATGTCGACGGCTCGGTTGACCCGGTTCGCGACAAGGAGATAATCGACTATGAACTCCAGCTCAAGGACCTCGAAACGATTGAAAACCGCATGGCCAAAACCCAAAAGCAGGCCCAGACGGGCGGCGACAAGGTCGCCAAGATGCAATATGAGGTGCTCTGTCGCTTCAAGGAGGCTCTCGACAAGGGGCTGCCCGCTCGTTCGGTCAAGTTTGAGACCCCTGATGAGCAGAAGTTTGCTCGCGAGTTGTTTCTGTTGACCTCCAAGCCGGTGATGTATGTCTGCAATGTCGACGATGCCTCGGCCGTGTCGGGCAATAAGTATGTCGACGCCGTCCGTGAGGCCGTCAAGGACGAGGACGCCGGTATTTTGATTGTTGCGGCTCAGGCCGAGAGCGAGATTGCCGAACTCGACACGTGGGAGGAGCGCCAAG
Source organism: Muribaculaceae bacterium (assembly GCA_022511505.1). Classification (GTDB taxonomy): domain Bacteria; phylum Bacteroidota; class Bacteroidia; order Bacteroidales; family Muribaculaceae; genus HGM05190. The sequence continues at coordinate 4,747 of JAFLTK010000067.1, read as the reverse complement.
AGTTCCTTGCCGAGATGGGCCTTGACGAGAGCGGCGTGTCGCGTCTGATTCGCGCGGCCTATAATCTGCTTGACCTGCAAACCTATTTTACGGCCGGCCCCGACGAGGTTCGCGCATGGACATTCATCCGCGGAAGCAAAGCTCCGCAGTGTGCCGGCATCATCCACACCGACTTTGAAAAAGGCTTCATCCGCGCCGAGGTCATCAAATATGACGACTATGTGACCCTTGGCGGCGAGACGGCTGTCAAAGAGGCCGGTAAGATGGGCGTCGAGGGCAAGGAGTATGTCGTTCAAGACGGCGACATCATGCACTTCCGATTCAACGTATAATCCCCCGCCCGAAGTTGTGGAAACCAACATCTTAACGCCGGTTTATCACACGGCGCCAAATGGCTTGCGCATGGTCCACACCCGTGTCGGCTCGACCCGCGTTGACCTTGCCGGCGTCATTGTCAACGTCGGCTCGCGCGACGAGGCCGAGGAGTATAACGGTCTGGCTCACTTTGTCGAGCACACCATCTTCAAGGGCACACGCCGCCGCCGCTCGTGGCATATTTCCAATCGCATGGAGGCCGTCGGCGGCGAGTTGAACGCCTATACCACCAAGGAGGAAACCGTTGTCTACACCGTCGCCCCCGCCGGCAACTTGCCCCGCTCGGTCGACCTCATCGCCGACCTTGTCACCGACAGCATTTTCCCCCAAGCCGAACTCGACAAGGAGCGCGAGGTCGTCATCGATGAGTTAAACAGTTACCTCGACACGCCCGCCGATGCCGTGTTTGACGACTTTGAGGACCTGCTTTTTGCCGGTTCGCGCCTGGGCCACAACATTTTAGGCGACGAGCAGTCGATAGCGCGGCTGTCGAGCGACGTGTGCCGCCGATATCTCGACGAGTTCTATACCCCGGCACGCATGGTGTTCTTCTACAACGGCGCTCTTGACGCCGACACCGTGTTTCGCGCCGTCGAGCGATCGCCGCTCGGGCGACTTGCGAGGCCCGACGTGTCGGTCAGTAGGGTAGTGCCCCCGGCGGTGACACCCTTTGACATCTCCCGCAATATCGACTCCCATCAGAGCCACACCGTTATCGGAGCCCGTATTCCCGGACGCGCATCGGCCGACCGATTTGCCGTCGCCCTGCTGACCAACATCCTCGGCGGTCCGGGCATGAACTCGCTGTTAAATCAGGCTTTGCGCGAGCGCCGAGGCTTGGTTTACTCAATCGACGCGTCGACGGCGCTATATACCGACTGTGGAGCGCTGACAATCTACTTTGGATGTGACGGCGATGACGTCAAGCGTTGCCGTCGCCTTGTCGACGACATCCTTCGTCGCCTCTGCGACGAGCCGTTGACTGCGCGTCGTCTCGAGATGGCACGCCGCCAATTCCTTGGCCAGATGATAGTTGCCGCCGAGAGCCGCGAGCAGTCGACCATGAACATGGCCCGCGCGACGCTGCTCAGCGGACGCGCCCCGTCGTCGGCCGAAACCATCGAGGCCATCAATGCCATCACTGCCGACGACCTCTGTCGCGTCGCCGCCTACATCCACCCGGCGGCGTGCTCAACACTGACATTCCGATCACGATAACCCCCTATGGACCGGACGCTGACCCTCATCCCATTGCGCGTCGTTAAATACAGTGACCGCCATTCCATCTTGACAGCCTATAGCCGCGAGCGCGGGACGGTGGCGATGCTCGTGCCGGCAGGGACAGGGCGTGAAGCGGCGCGAGTGCGGGCGTTGACATCGCCGTTGTCCATCGTGGAGTGTGTCGCCAAGTCGCGCCCCGGCCGTGACATCATGATAATGACCGCCCCGCGGCCGGTCAAGGTCATGAACCGTATCCTTGCCGACCCTGACCGCCGCATGACCGCCCAATTCCTCGCCGAACTGCTGACAGTCGTCTTGCACGAAGGCGCGCCCGACGAGGTCGCGTTTCGCTTCCTGACCGAGTCAATCGAGGCCCTCGACAGCACGCCTTCCCCGGCCAATTTCCATCTCGCTTTCCTCTATGGCCTGGCACGCGTTGCCGGCATCGCGCCCGACGTCGAGGGCTATCGTCCCGGCATGCTCTTTGATATGGTCGACGGCGTCTTTCGACTGACACCACCACTACACGGCATCTTCCTCGAGGCCGATAGCGCCCGCGTTGTCGAGCGCCTCAGCCGCATGACCTACGCCAATATGGCCCGCTATCGCTTCACCCGCGCCCAGCGCAACGACACCCTCGACGCCATCCTCAACTACTTCACCCTCCACTACACCTCCCTGCGCAACCTCCACTCCCTCGCCGTCCTCCGCTCCCTCATCTAATGTTGTCTGAAAAGTTCCAAAATCTCCCTACCTTGTGGTATTGCCTAGAGTCTGTATCGATTATAGGGAATTGATTTGATAATCCTCTAGGTTCTACTTAAAATTTTTGTAGAATTCTACGATTTTTTTAAGTAGAAGGAACCGTGAGGTGGATGGCATCGCGGAGCGATGGAAATTTCAATAACCCCTAAAAGCACGAAACGCGTAGCGCGGGGTATATGCCAGCCCCACGGGTATCATCGTTCTTCGGCGGTATGGCGACCGAAAGCTTTCAGGGGCAGGTCAGGCCGAGGAGTTGCGCTTTCTTTTTGAATCATACTTTCAAAAAATATCGATTTTGAGGAATTTTGTTTAATAAATGTTATAGAGAGCCGATATTGTCGGTAAATATGTGAGAAATAACTATCTTTGCGGGCAATCAGGGTCATTATTGACTCGGCCTTTAAATGAAACTAAAAATAAGAAAGATTTGGATAGACGACATTTTTTCAAGCTCTCGACGATTGCTGCTCTGGCGACGGCGTTGCCGGCTGTGGCGCGAGCAGATGCTAAGCGAGTGGGCGGCAAAGACAGCCGCTATCGCGTGACGGTGGTGCGCCGCGAGTGTTTCCGCGACCTCCAGAGCGGTTTTTTGGATGAACCCGAGAGCGGCCCGTGCCCGTTGTTCAAGACCGGCGAGGTGTGGTCAATGACGCCGGCCGAGGCCGAGAAATATGTCGCCGAGGGTAGATTCTGCCGAAAAGCGTGGGAAAGCATCAAGTCACATGTTGACGCCATCATTGAGGGCAATACTCGTTGTGACGTCAAGCCGGCTGTTGATGATGTCAACGTCGCCATGGCCTGTTGCAACGACGGCACCCGCCCCGTCATCTTCAAAGTCGAGTGGACCTAACACACGCCATAAAATACAACAAATGCACCTTTAACCCGCCTTGGGTGAAGGTGCATTTGTCGTAATTGGAAGTCAATCGATTAGCCGAGTTTGATGCGTTCCATGACGATGATGGGAGTGCCTTGAGCATCCTTGAAGATGGCGGTGTTGTAGCCATTGTCGGGAGTGCAAGAGGTAACTTGCTCGAGGGCGACGAGGAAGGCACGCTCGGTGTCGAGATAGGGGCACGCCATCATGGTGGTGAAGAGGTTTGCAAAACTCAAGCCACCGGCGCGGCCGAAGTCTTCAACGATATTGCCGTTGACAACGTTGCAACCGGCGTTGCCGTGAATTTTGCCGTTGACGAGGTCAATGACCAGTTCGGGCGCATGCTCACCGTCAACCTTTGCGCCGTTGAGTTCTTTGACACGCCATGAGCCTTCGAGGAAAGCAAGATTTTGTTTGCGGAGCGTCATCAAGGCGTTGCCGGCGGCATCTTTAAGCGTCATCAGATACTCGTTGTTGACGTTGTCAATCTGGTAGGAGGCAATGCTGTTGAGAGCCGTTGTGATAGGGATTTCAAACTTGGCATCGGCACAGAATTTCATTGTTACGGCAATTTCGCCCGTACGGGTAAGTGTATTTCCGTTCACCGCAAAAGAGCCGTTGGCATAGTTGCAGCCATTATATGCGATAAGATTGACATTGTTACCGCCGGCTTCGCCCTCTTCAAAAGTGATGTAGGGATAATCATCCTCGGGGGCTGTAACTTGCGTGCCGTTCACATTGACCACGGCCCACTGCCCGATGATATCGAGAGCCGACTTGGTTGGCGTGGTCACCGGTGTGACCGTCGTTGTATGCTCTGCAGACGCTGCAGGAGTAGTGACTTCTTTTTTTGCAGTACAAGCGCTCAACGCTATAACTGCCATTACCGCTACTGTTGAAACAGATAATTTCATAAAATTATATCTATTAAATTTCAGAATAATGAAAGTGCAAAGATAGCACTCTCAATATTACAAACAAAATTATCGCCTTAACAGTTTTCAACAATGACACTTTTGATACCCGAGGATAGGTCGGCAAGAAGTTGAGTTTCAAAGTTATTGCAAAAAGGAATGACGTCATGTCAATCAGGCGCCCTGAAAAGGATTCGCCCTCCAAGGATGGCGGAATTGCTTCAGCCCGGACTTTCCCGCGTGGTTTCCGGCACCATAAACATCTCAGAGGCAGTACATCGACGGAGTGTATCGTTGCAATAGGTGATGACGCTCGCGCCGGTGCTTGGCCGCTGCAGGCACAAAACAACTCGTCGCCGAGTTCACTGAGTGAATCGACGACGAGGGTGTAATCTTCAAGTAGAAACCGCGAGGGCTTACTTTCTGATACCGAGCTCCTTCTGGGCGATGATGGCGCGGTAGCGGTTGATGTCTTTCTTAATCAGATAGTCAAGAAGACGACGACGCTTACCAACCAGAGCCTTAAGGGCACGAGCGGTCGTATAATCTTTGTGATTTGACTTCAGGTGCTGAGTCAAATGAGCAATACGGACTG
>JAFLTK010000066.1 GCA_022511505.1 Muribaculaceae bacterium | reverse complement strand
TTTCAAGTAAATATCAATCTGAAGCAGAAAAGAAACGAGAAGCAGAAAAGAAACAAAAGAGTGGAACCACATCCAATGGAACCACTTATCGACATAGCGAGATAAGTGAGCAGATTGTTAGAGCAAAAGAAGAGTTGATAAATTATTTCAGTTTGATAACTCAAGATAGTAGGCAAAATGAGATTGTCTCACAACCTTCTTCAAAAGTGTTTAATTGGATAATAGTGTTGAACTGTTTGATGCTTGTCGGGTGTCTCTTTTATACTTGTCAAGTAAATAAAGTAGTTCAGAAAATGGATATTATAGATAATAGCGATTCAACTACAGTCTCCCTAAATGAAGTAGAGAATGTTAAGATTGATTCGTTGCAGAAGATTGTTAATTCCTATCAGAAATGGGTAGATATTGTTGTCGAAGGCGCCAATAATAATGGTGAACTCTCTAAGTCTAGAAATCAGGTCAACATATCAATATCTGTAAATGGTCAACCTTTAGTAGTTCATGGAGGTACTTTTAAAATTACTCAAGGTTCTGACCAAGTAAAGATTAATGACAATGAAAGTCTTGAGATTAAATCGGTTGGAGATGTTGAGATAAGTTATGAGATAGATGGTAATACGATAGCTACAAGAAAAATAAAGGTTACAGAATAACATATGAAATTAAGTCTTTGGGCTTTGGCTTATGGAATGCTTATTCTCACGTCGTGCGAGAATAAGCATTCCTACATACCTGTAGATCAAAACGATAAAATAGAAGAGACAACTATAGTGGAAAGCAGCGATCTTATTTTTGATTCTGTTTCCCAGAATTCATTTGCTGTACCCTTCAAACAATTGCCTTCCGGAGTTAAGACTATACATGTAAAATTTAATGATACAGCCGGCTTTGATGGCATATTTGATACTGGCTGTTCACATCTACTGATTTCTTTACAGGAGGCGAGATCTCTATACAAATCCGGAACGCTTAGTCATGATGATCTACTAGGAATTCAGGAGTCTTCTATAGCAAGTGGCGAGATTATGGTTAATCAAGTTTTTAATATACATGAAATTGCGATAACAGATGTTAATGGAATAATGCATGTTTTATATGATATACCGGCAACGGTTGTTGAAAATCTTGAGGCATCCATATTAATAGGTAATATTGTTATTGATCAGTTTGCTGATTATAACAGCTACTCAGTAGATTTAAAGAATAACTTGATTGTTTTTAATTAACGGGACAAGCTGCTATGATTAGTGTGTGTCTTTATAAAAAGATCGGTATACTCAAACGTAATAAATATCTACAGCATCCAATAAGTTACAATATGCATTTTTGTAAACAGGTGCTACAGAACGTTGAATATGTAGAAGAACTTTACATAAAACGCGATGATAATTGTCTGCATTATATCTATACTCGTAGATTAGATGATGGAAGCATAATCGGGTTTTATTTTGATTCAGAGTATTTATGCGATAATTTAGAGGAGCTGATTAATTCATTTAGAAATATCTATAACAGACAAAATGCTGAGAGCTTAGTTTCGCAAACCCTAAATGGTGTGACTGTCGCCCAAATCGAATCTTTTGACAATGATAGAAGGGTAAATATAAATATATTTTTGGAGGAATTTCGTTTTAGGTTTAGAGGAAGTTTACTGCCAGCGGCAAATCTGGGGATTTCAAAATCAGATGTGGTTAGATGCTCATTTCAGATCAAGGGATCTAAATGGATTCTTTCAAAAATAAAAGATGGTTACCATCAAATAAAAGTGATATGCAATGAATCCCCAATAAAGAATGAAATAATTAAAGATATTTCAAAAAAATCTTGGGGTTGGAAAACGTGGACGTTATTTTTAATTCTCATCTTGATCCTTACAACAGTATTATATATAATCTGTAATGATCCGGTGTTAAGGACAAATGTTAAATTTAAAATAGAAAATATAATATGAAAAAATCAAAAGTAATACTTTTTGTTATAATTTCTATCCTTTGTTCTTGTAGTTCGGAAGACTCGAGCTATAAGTATATTATAGATTATATCCCTTGCGAGAATGAGGACTCGTCTACAGAGGAATATGTTTTTTTGGATAAGAATGGTGAATCATATTCAATAATATTTGATAAAGAAATTACACCTGTCATCAATGGCTATTTTGCTTTAAAAGAAGATAATAATTTTGTTCTATGTAGACTTAATGGTAATTCTTATGAGATGTTACCAAATGCCAAAGGTCTGTTTGATATAGGTGTAATGAATAATGGTCTCATTCCAGTTTGTAGGCAAGACGAATGCATTCAGGTTTTAGATTCTGAGGGTAATTTAAAATTTACCTTAGCAGATGTGGATGGAGTAGAAGTAAATAATTGCTTTAGTTATTCTTCTGGAAAGATGAGGGTTGAATTAGTTGATGAAAAATTTGTTTATGTTGATGAAGATGGTAGAAATTCTTTTGATAAGTCATTTGAATGGGCTACTGATTTTCATAATGGCTATGCTATCGTTGGTGTTGGGAATGATAAGTTTCAGTTAATAAATGAAAGTGGTGAATCTTTATTGTCCTTTATTTGTCACGATCCAGAGAGTTTGATTTTCTCAACAAAATATAAAAAGATAGCGGCTAAAGATGATAAGGATATTTTTACCATTTACAATTTCGATGGGAAATTTATTTATCTCCCTAAAATGGTCCAAGGGGTTTATGCGTTGCTAGAAGACGAATTTATTTTCGAATATGAAGATAAATATGGCCTTATGTCTTATGGAGACAGTAGAGAAAAGATTTATGCAAAATATGACCAATTAGTGCCTAATGGAAGTTATTATCTTGGTATTCCATATAATAATGATGAGATAGTGAAATTGCTTGATTCTAATGGAATAGAATTAGATTCTTTTGATGGAGAGGAAATTTTCTGTCTATCAACCTATGGCTATGACTTTCCCAATATTATAATACGTCCCGATGGTCAATTTTTTTTAGTTGACGCAAAAGGAAGACGATCCGAACAGCCATTAAACTTTGATATTGATTTTAGTGAAATTAAAAAGGCTTCAGTTGTGCACAACTATTATTTCCCACCACAAAATGAAATTTCAAAAAAGATCTTGAATTTATGTGGAGATGGCATAGGTGCTTCGGTTAACGACGGTGCATTCTTTTATAAAAATGAGAGACATTGTAATCCTAATGATATAAAATATTTTAGAGAAACTCATGATCTGAGTAAGTTTAGAGGAGAAAGTATAGAGAATTATATCGTTGAGAGCAGCGTAAACTATCTTATTGCATTACAATATGAATTTGATGAGCCGATTGTAAAATCAAACCCAGATACATTAAATATGAATGCTTGGTTAAAATATGAAGTAGTAAGTCTTCTTACATATAATCTGGTGTACACCTTTTGCATTTATTCTGAAATAATTCATGATCTAAAAGATAAAGGTTGTGAAGAGTTATATTCTGATAGGTATGGTTGTATATTGGCAAGTCCAAATTCAGAGAATGTTATGATTATAAGAAACGAATATTATAAAATGTCAATAACAATGTGCTCGCATAATGGGTTTAATCTTTCGATATGGGAAGAAATAATGAAAAATCGAGTCCATTCAAGTTAGAGCATTGGTTTTTTATTCTCTAGAATAAAATAGCTTGATCATCGAGTGGGCGGAATTTGGGGAATTTTAGGGGAAAGGTGGCAATTTGTTTGTTTAGTGGGAATTTTTTATTAATTTTGTCACCAAATTTCTCACAAACCTATGGAAAAGATTGATAAACTTGACAAACAAATTTTAAATATCATTATGCGCAACGCTCGCATTCCGTCAAAGGATGTAGCGATGGAGTGTGGAGTTTCGCGTGCGGCGATTCATCAGCGCATCCAGCGAATGATTGACCTTCAGGTGATTACGGGGTCGGGCTATACGGTAAATCCTAAGATTTTGGGCTATAGGACGTGTACCTACATTGGGGTCAACCTGGAGCGCGGAGCGATGTATCGCGACGTGGTTCCCGAGCTCGAGAAGATTCCCGAAGTGGTTGAATGTCACTACACTACCGGTCCCTACACGATGCTTATCAAGGTGTTTGCCCGCGACAACGAGCAATTGATGGACTTGCTCAACAACAAAATCCAGTGTATCAAGGGCGTGACCGGGACCGAGACGCTTATCTCGCTTGACCATAGCATTGACCGCGGTATTCCTATCGCCGCCGACTGATGTTTCATCGTTTTTCTCCTCGTTTTTAGAACTTAAATTCCAGCCCCATGGAAGCGCTGATGCACTTTGTCTGGGAACACGGTCTCGCCGGCGACTCGCTCGTTGCCACGGCGGGGGCCAAGAGCATCAGCGTCATTGACCCGGGGCGACACAATCTCGACGCGGGGCCCGACTTTTTCAACGCCAAGGTGGTCATAGACGGGCGCCTGTGGGCCGGCGATGTCGAGATTCACTACCGCGCCGGCGACTGGTATCGCCATCACCACGACGCCGACCCGGCCTACAGTTCGGTGATACTCCACGTCGTGGCTGTCGACGATGCGCGCGTCAGCCGTCCCGACGGCCAGCCTATCCCGCAGGCGGTCCTTTGCTGTAACCCAAACTTTCGACGCGACTATAACAGTCTGTTGTCTACCGGGTTGCGTGAATTGCCGTGTCGCCGATACCTGCCGTCGATTCATTCGTTGCAAATCACTTCGTGGATGGCCGCAATGGGGTTTGAACGGTTGCAACAGAAAAGCGACCGCATTATTGACCACCTCACGGCGTCAAATGGCGACTGGCAACAGGCTGCCTACCTGACCATGGCGCGTGCCCTCGGCTTCGGGCTCAACAGCGATCCGATGACGCGCCTCGCCGCGGCGACGCCCCTGAATTTGCTCCACAAGCACGCCGACAATGTCGACGCCCTCGAGGCGCTGTTGCTCGGGCAGGCGGGATTCCTTGCAGGTGCCGACCCTGAGGTGCCATATATCGCGCTGATGCAACGCGAGTATCGCTTTTACCGCAACAAATTTGGCCTCGCGCCGATTGAAAACGCCGGATGGCGCGTGTCGCGAACGCGCCCGGGCAACCACCCGCAACGGCGCATTGCGATGCTCGCCGCAATGGTCTGCGGCAACTTCAATTTTGTGGCCGACCTGCTCGAAGCGGGCGACGACCTCGGCGCCGTCAGCGACCTCTTTCTGCTGAAACTGTCGCCCTACTGGGCCACGCATTACTCGCTCGACCATTTCCCGCGACCGTTGCCCGACGGCACCCTGCCACTACTCCCGTTGCTTGGCCGTCAGGCGATTGCCACGCTCGTCATCAACGTTGCCGCGCCGCTGCTGATGGCCTACGGGCGCACCCACAATGACTCCGCGCTGACCGACCGCGCCGTCTCGCTCCTCGAGCACCTCCCCGCCGAGAGCAACCGCATTGTCAACACATTCGTTGGCGCCGGCATCCCGTGTCCCGACGCGTTCACCTCCCAGGCGATGATACGCCTCAACGAAGCCTACTGCTCGCGCCGCGACTGCCTCCACTGCCGCCTCGGCAACCGCATCCTGCAACGCTCGGCCGTCCTCCGCCCAACCACCGTCTCCCCAATCTAACACCATATCTGGCCTAGATTCAAAAATTTATGTCTTGCGTTTCACATATATGTGAAATCTTTTTCCTATCTTTGCGGTACTTTATTAGTAAATCAAATAATAAATTATGAGCGAAATTGAATTACTTCTATTAGAACAAAGTGAGAATTGTACCGTATATACGATACAATTC
>JAFLTK010000065.1 GCA_022511505.1 Muribaculaceae bacterium | reverse complement strand
CCACTCGAGGTTGTCCTCATTTTCACGCCGATTAAACGTGCATGTGCTGTAGATGAAGAAACCGCCCGGTTTGAGAGCCGGCCAAAGGTTGGTGATGATTTCGCGCTGGAGCCGCGCCGAGTCGTTGACGAGTTTAGGAGACCATTGGACAATAGCCTCAGGGTCTTTGCGCATCATTCCCTCCCCCGAGCAGGGGACATCGGCCGCGATGATGTCGGCCATGCCGGTCAAAGCATCACCTATTGCCGCAGTGTCGCCACGGGTAACAATCACGTCGGGATAACCCCATTTTGTGATATTTTCATGGAGAACGGCCGCACGAAGCGGTACAAACTCGTTGGCTATTAGTGTAGTACCGTCGGGTAGCACGTTGATTGCAGCAGTAGTTTTACCTCCGGGGGCTGCGCATGCGTCGATATAAAGCAACTGACGGCTGAGGTCGAGATGTCTTAAAGCCTCGGCGACGGCCCGAGAGATGAACATCGACGAAGCGTCTTGAACATAATAGCGCCCTTGATGGAGGGCCGGGTCGAGAGTGAACCGAGGGCGGCTACTGAGATAGTAACCGCCATCGGTCCACGTTACCGGTGTGTCAACGACCTCGCTCAGCAAGGAGGGTATTTGAGAGCCGCCCCGCCGCCGATTGAGCCTGACTGAGACCTCGGGCTCGGTAGTGGCCAATGCTTCAGCCAGCTGCTCGAAGTCTCGCGAAGCAAAAGCCTCGAGCATTTCGACAAATTGGCGGGGCAACTCTCGTGTCATGGAAAGATATCAAATTCTGAGTTTGAACACGCGGTTGCCGAGGGTAACGATGTAGACGCCGCGTGAGGGGAACGTGTAGGTGAAACCGGTAGAAACCTCGCCGGTCCAAAGGACAGCGCCTGTAATGCTGGTTACAGCCATCTGTGCACTACCCTCGACATCAACGTGCAGGTTAAGACCGTCGATAGAGATTGAGCGGCTGTGGCCAATCATCTCAACGCCTGTAGCAGCATCGAGCGTTCTGACAATTCCCTCGGCGCTGGGGATAGAGTAGTTAGCGCCATCGGTAGCGGTGACTTTATAGTAGTAATTGGTAGAGGGACGAGCGTTGTCAACGCGGTGGGAAAGTTCGTCGGCCGCGTGGAGATAATCCTTGTGGCCCTCGACGTATGCAACCTCGGCGATGCTACCCCACTTGACTGTGGGGTCGTCAACGGCGATGCGGTAGATTGACCAGTCGCCGGAGAAACCATCGCTGTGCTGAGCGATTTCGAGTATTACACGAGCCTTATACATGCCGGTTTCAAACTTATCGGTTGACACGAACTTACCTGTTGTCGTAAGCGGTAGTTGGTCAACTTCTACCCACGCTCCGGCCGAGTTGAGACCCTGGACCGAGAAGTAGGCTTCGACTGGGTGGTTACCTGCAGCGCTCATGTCGCGTTGCCAGAATGACAATTCTTTGATTTCGCCTTCAAATTGCGGTGTTATGAAGCCGTCGCCCGTCTGCTTTACACGCAGAGAAACGGGACCCGAGCTATAGAGTGTTGGTACATTGTAGGTCTTGGGGTCGCCGTCGGCTGCAATTGCGTCCCAACCCTCGGCACGGAAGTCAGTAAGCGAAGGAATGGTCGACATTGTTTCGTAAGTACCGGTAAGTTCCTTGGTGTAAACGTCAACGAGATAATTAGTGGCGCCTTCAACCGGTTTCCAGTCAAATTCAAACCAGTTGTAGGACGCATTGTTCTCGTCGAGTTCGACGGTCAGATATTCAATTGTGATGTCGGCAGTTGTAACGATGCAATTTTCAGAACGTTCTGAGGTTAAGGTGTTGTTATAGGCAATAACTGTCCACAGATATTTAGTTCCGGGGGTCAAGTCGCTGATTGTTACCGAAGTAACGTTGCCAACGTTGCGGCTGTTCCACTTCTCAAGCATTGTCACCGAGCCGTTGGCGTTCTGAACGTAAACAAACATGCGATATCCGCTTGCTCGAGGTGTTGCGTTCCAGTTGGCGGTGAACGAGGTCGGTGTGACGTTGGTCACATTTAAGTTGGTCGGTGGGTCAAGAGTCTGATTACCTCCGGCAACCTTGAAAGAGATTAAGCCGCCTGCCTCGGTGATTTCGGTGAAAGGTAGATTGGTGACCGAATAACCGTCAATGTCAGTGTGACGCGAGATTGAGGTCACGCGGGAGGTGCCGGGATAAGCATCGCCTGCGCGAGAATAATCGCTTTGACTGCCATCGGCCTCGATAATGTCGACATATTGTTTACTGGGTGTATTATTGACGACATTGTTATTCCACACTGAGGAGTCATACTTGATGCGCCAGGCGAGCATGCCGTGGCCGGGAATGTAACGGTCCCATCCGGTCTGCTGGCGGTTCTCAAAGATGAAATATTTGTTACTATTCTGTCCCTTAATGAGATAAACATCATTTTCAGCGATAGGGTTGATGGTGATGTCACACGCATCGGAGATAACGGTCGGGTTGACCCAGTCAAGAGCATAACGCTCAAAACCTGAGTAGTAGGGGGGAGTATTTGAATTATTGTTGTAGGAACCGCCATCCATTACGTCCCATTCGCCGGGAGTGAAAGCCCCGGTGTAGGATGTCGCATAGAGGTCGGGTAGACCGAGAATGTGACCAAACTCGTGGACGAAAGTTCCGATGCCGTCCCATCTTTCAGAGGCGCCAAATACCGAATTGCTACAGCCATATTTGTATACATATACACCATCATACATTGGTGTATATCCGAGGGCACTGTAAAGGTCCCACGAGTGAGGCCAAACTGTATTGGAGCCACCACCTTCATTTTCGCCACGACCTGCATAGAAAATGTAGACGTTATCTACATATCCGTCGCCATCGCGGTCATAGTCCTTAAAGTTAATTTGACCGTTAAGTTGGTCACATGCTTCCTTGACCATCATTCCGGGGTTACTGTCGTCTCCATAATAGTTATTACCGCCATAGTATGAACGATTCTGAGACAGTGTAACAGGACCATAGACGTCAAACTGGGGCTGGAACTGGTTCATCGAGTTGTCGCGGAAATATTGCGCGGCGCTACCGGTGGCTCCATTGTCAGCGAAGTTGTCATCATTGAGCATGCGCGTAAAATAATCCTTTGCGCCGCTCTTCATCTTAACATCCTTATATTCAACAAGAATGACAAGACCTTTTTGAGCGCCAAAGTGAGGAAAATGTGTGTCGCTGAAAAGACCCGGGCCCTTCTTTGCGGTCGGGTCGGTGGCTACGGATGTCTTGCGTGCACGACGCTCGGTGCTTACCTTTTCCATAGTTGCGCGAGTCACTTCCATGTTGAGTCGATTAAGATACTGTTGCGCTGCGGCCGGACGGGCGTCGGGGGCCGTTGCGCGAATCTGTGAGTTCTTCAAAGTGCCGTCGGCGTTGAGGTCGGCATAATAGAAGTCAGTGCCGACCATCTCAAGAAGATACCCATCTTCGGTCAAATAGAAGTGAGACCACTCGTCGCCAACGAGTTGAACTTTGACGACCGTGCCGTCGCTCTGAACGTGCTCTTGCAATCCCGGTTTTGCCGGAACGGCCGACGCTGCGATAGCCGTCAAAGTGATAGCCATCACGGCCATCAACTGTTTAATAGTTACTCTAAACATTTTCTTGAAGGTGTTTATGAAGTTTTTAGTGAAAATACATTATGCAAATTTAACCATTTTGATTGTATATAATACGTTAAAACTATTTTATTAACAAGTTTTAACATATCGAGTTATTGGTTCACCCGAAGACAAACCTTTAAACTATAAACTTCAACTTTGAGCGAAGCGAGAAGTTGAATAATCAGAGATTAAGAATGGCGGGAGTGTGCTCGATGCCATAGCCGTCGACAACGGCCACTGCCACTTTCCATCCGCGACCGGGACGCTCGTTGAGAGCGAAAGACGGCGAGTAGGAGAGGCCTTGAAAATATTCGCCGGGAATGTCACCGTCGGCTTTGACACCCGGAGGTAGGAGATAGACGCTGTAACGGACAATTGAGCCGGGACGAGCAGGGGCCATCGGTTGCCATGTGACAACGTCGCGTGTGGCTCGTAGGCCGCTGACTGCGTCATAGCGAGGTGTGGCTTTCCATGTCACGGCAGGAGGTAACGCCGGGGTGTCAAACACGTTGTCACGCAGGTGGTTGCCAACGTTGCCAAGCAAAGGCTTTGCCGAGAAAAAGCAACTGCCGGGCGACGACCCCGGGATTGCATATTGGCGATTTAGTTCAATCTGGCGGGCGACTTCTTCCCACGATTGCGGTGTGTCATTGTCGATCACAAACGATAGCGAATGGGACGCGTAGTAGTGGCGACCAAACGCGGCCGCAATGTTGCTCCACCACTGTGTCAATGGCTGGTAGGGGGCCTTGGAGTGGGTTGTCGGCCAGTAAAGTTGCGGTGAAATGAAGTCTATGGTGCCGTCGGCAAGCCATGCGAGCGGGTCGCTATAAATCTCATTCCATTGCCAGTCGGCCGCCGTAACGGGACACGGCTCCACGCCATACTTTCGAGCAGATGTTTCGGCTTTGCCTGCCACACCGGCCGGCCCGATGCCAAACCGCATCTCGGGTCGCATCTGCTGAATGAGGTCATAAATCTCTGTGACCATGTAGTTTATATTGTCACGTCGCCATTGACCAATCTTTTCCTCGCCCGACCGGCTGAACAGCGTCGCATCGGCCGCAGTGCCGTTCTCGGGGATGCGGTTGGGATAGAAATAGTCATCAAAAAGAATGCCGTCAAGATTATAATTGGCGATGATTTCGCGACACACCTCTATAATATGTGCTCTAACCTGAGGCAAAGCCGGATTAAAAACCGTATATTTGTCGTAGGTCAGCAAGAGTCCCTGCTCCTTGAAACGGCGGTCGAGTTCGGTATTATAGTCAGTGCCGGCGCTCCAGCGGAACGGATTTATCCACGCATAGCATTCTAAGCCGCGACGGTGACACCCCTCGATGACATACTCAAGCGGGTCCCATCCCGGGTCAACACCGCGCCGGCCCGTTGTCACCGAGGCCCATGGCTCGCGGTTAGAGTGGTAAAGCGCATCGGCAAGCGACCGCACCTGAAAACAGACCGTCGTCAATCTAAGTTCCTTAAAACGGTCGAGATACACGTCCAGTTCATCCTGCTGAGCCTTGACAATTTCGGCAGACGTACCCGAAACCGACGGCCAGTCAATACCATAGACCGACGTCAACCACACCCCCCTAAATTCCCTTTTAGGCGAAGATGCTATCATCGTGGCAACTATCGCAGTAGCCATCAAAAGAAAGATAAACGAGCGTTTCATGACCACAAAGATACAACAAATTCGCGAAATCGCCAATCCCCGCCCCTCCCGCGCGAAATTCAGCAGAATCTACAGACAGTAGGAGGGCGTCTCAAAACATAACTTATAATTTTTCAGGATGGAAGAAATTGCCGCCTGATATGTCAAAGAAGCGTTCAAAGAACTCTTTAAACTTGCGGATTACATTCTGTTTCTTCTCGGCTCTTTTTGTACCGGCATATCCAAACAGACCCATAGGGGGCAAGACTTCGGCAATCGCTGTGCCGCTTTCTCTCACCTCTCCATTACGGAACGATTGCTCCATAAAGTCGAGGGCTTTGTCTCGCTTGAGGTTCTCCTCGGCGATGATTTGCTCAATCTGTTTCTGCTGGTTCTCTTTTACATACTTGGTCCAATTGTCGTGAACATCTGTATCAGGTGTGTGTTGCTCGATAAATTCACGGATAAGTTCTTCCTTGTTACGAAGGTCTG
>JAFLTK010000064.1 GCA_022511505.1 Muribaculaceae bacterium | reverse complement strand
AACACCGTCGAGCCGTCTTTCTTGACGATAACATCCTGAGCCATAGCGCCAAGCGTGGCAATCATAGCAATCAGAAGAGTAAGAACTTTTTTCATTGTAATTTAAACCGTTTCTCATCCCTCGTTGAAACCGTTTAGAATAGGATATAGAAAAAGTGTAGGGAATGTATTTGCTTCGTCAAAAAGTTCTGGTCTTGGCCTACCAATCGCACTTGACAAAGCAATAGCCCCACACTGACTTTGTATGTCATTTACGATAACGTAACAACATAACCTACCAATGCAGGTGCCATTGCAAACCATCTTTTGTGCGATATCAAACGGCCAAGTTTGAACTTAAAAAGACGATTTAAATAACACCTTTTCGTTAAAATTCAATTTCAGAGGCGGCTCGCTCCCGAGCCGTGGCAGTCAGCGCGGACCGCCTTAAAATCTGTTGCAAAAATAATCAAAAAATTTAAATACTAATCCAATCCGCCCTAAATTTTTTAAATTATTCAAAAAATCACCTAATCGCAATCGGATGAATCGGAATTATCGAGGGGTCGGAAACCATTCACCGACATTTCTTCAATCCCTTTTCCTGTCTGTTCCACTAAGTAATCCTGATTCCGGGGATTTTTTGTTAAAATAAATAGAACCGGCACGGGAGAACGTGGAAATTTTTTTGTAAATTTGCACGTTGAAACTAATGCCTTAAACAGATATAGCGATGAAGCAGAAATTCTCACCGTTTCTTTGGGTTACTATTGGTCTGGCAATCTTGCTTATAATAGCGATAATTGCCGGTATATCAATGTTTACCAGCCAAAAGATGCAAAATAAGGAACTTGAGCAGTCGATTGAGGAACTCAAGTTGAACAACGAGCAGTTGCAACTTGCCGGCGAGGTGACGGCCATCAACTCTCAGTTTGCTCAATATGAGGACCAGGCCCGCCAGATTGCCAACGACTCGATTATCTCCAAATATAATGCCGCCAAGCAGAAAGTCGAGCAATTGAAAGAGGAACTCAAAAACGAGAAAAATCTGAGTCGCAAGCGCATCTCTGAACTTCAAAACGAGATAAACACGCTCCGCGGCCTCTTGCGCCACTATATCGCACAAATCGACTCGCTGAATCGTGAAAATGCCGGATTGCGTGCCGAAAACCAGGAGATTAAGAACAAAAACGAGCAACTGTCGTCACAAGTGAGCGAGGTTACCCGCAAAAACGAGAACCTCAGCCAGCGCATGGAGCTTGCCGAGAAACTCAATGTCACGGGCGTCAATCTGACCGCACTTAACTCCAAGGGCAAGAATGAGAAAAACATCACCAAGGCCAAGCAGTTGATGGTGACTTTCACTATTCCCCAAAACAATTCGACCCCTGTTGGCCACAAGACTATCTACCTTCGCCTGACCAACCCCGAGGGTACCCTGCTCGGCAGCGGAGGCACCTTCTCGATGGATGGAGGTAGCGTTGCCTGCTCGGCTCGCAAGACTATCGACTACACCGGCGACGAACTCTCGGGCATCACTATCTACTGGGACGTCAACACAACGTTGACCCCGGGCGACTACACCGTGGAACTGTTTACAGACGGATACCGCCTGACTTCTCGCCACTTTACAATGAAGAAATAACACCCCTCCCCTGCCGCTATGAATCAACTCCTCGACTCGATGATAGCCCAAATCAACGGCACCGAGATAACGCTGGTGTCGTCGGTTTACAAACTGTTTATCAGCATGTTGCTGGGCTGTTTCGTCGGTCTTGAACGTAAGCGCAAGGGCCAGATGGCAGGCATCCGCACGTTTGCTCTCATCTCGATGGGGGCAACGCTGGCAATGATACTCTCGGTCTATATCCCTCAGGAGTATCTTGGCTTGAAGAACGGCGACCCGGGACGTGTCGCGGCACAGGTTATCACCGGTATCGGTTTTTTGGGCGCCGGCGCCATTATCCAAATGAAGGGGTCGGTTCGCGGACTGACGACGGCGGCCGGTATCTGGATGGCTGCAACGATTGGCATGGCCGTAGGCGTCGGGCTCTATCTGCTGTCGATGGTAGCAACGCTGTTTGTACTGCTCATTTTGACCCAGTTTGACAAGTTTGAGCATCGCGTCCACATGGGCACCGAGTCTCGCGCAATCCGCGTAAAAGTCAACGGCATCATCCACTCAATCGACTGCTATCGAGAGGTGCTTAACCGCAACCATGTTCACCTGAGCAACGTCTATGTCGAGTATGACTATAACGAGAATGTCACCCGATTGAACTTGCTCGTGCTTGTCAAGGACTCGACCGATTATATCCAACTTTTTGACGACCTCAAGCGAGATTGTGAAAACATCATAACCATCTCTCTGACCAACACCGCATCGCTGTAAAGCAATCGACAAAAGTCTTAACTATTATCACAAATGCTTATAAATCTGATTCTTGCATCGGCAAGCGCCTCCCATGAATTGAACGTCAACGGCCTGATTTCCGACCTTGCGTTTATCCTTATTTTGGGTGCAATTGTCACGCTGCTGTTCAAGTGGCTTAAACAGCCGGTTGTCCTCGGCTACATTGTTGCCGGTTTCTTGGCAAGCCCCAATTTTGAATACCTGCCGTCGGTTACCAATGACGCCAACATCGAGTTTTGGGCCCAGATTGGTATCGTGGTGCTGCTGTTCTCTCTGGGACTCGAGTTCAGTTTCAAGAAGTTGTTGAACGCCGGCGGCTCGGCCGTGGTGACGGCGTTGATAATCGTCACCGGCATGATGGGCGCCGGTTTCTTTATAGGCCATTTCCTCGGGTTCAGTTCTATAAACTGCCTTTTTCTCGGAGGCATGCTGTCAATGTCGTCGACAACTATAATCATCAAGGCATTCAACGACTTGCATCTGCGTCACAACAAATTTGCATCGCTCGTCCTCGCGGTACTGATTGTCGAGGACCTCTTTGCGGTGTTGATGATGGTGATACTGTCGTCGATTGCCATCAATAAATCGGTCGAGGGCGGCGAACTGCTTTTCAGCGTTGCCAAGTTGTCTTTCTTCCTGATAATTTGGTTTTTGGTTGGCGTCTTTCTGTTGCCGACACTGTTTAACAAAGCGCGTCGCTTCTTGAGCAACGAGACGCTGTTGATTGTGTCTATCGGCCTCTGCTTCGGAATGGCCGTATTCTCGGTCAGTTGCGGTTTCTCGCTCGCGCTCGGTGCCTTTGTGATGGGTTCAATTCTTGCCGGAACATCATTTGCCGAGCGTATCGAGCATGTCGTCGTGCCGGTCAAGGACCTTTTTGGCGCCGTGTTCTTCATCTCGGTCGGTATGATGGTTCAGCCGACAATCATTGTCGAGTATTGGTCGCCGATTCTAATACTTTCGGTAGTCGTCATCGTCGGCATGATAATCTTCGGTACATTCGGTATGCTATTGACCGGTCAGAACTTGAAGATAGCAATCGAGAGCGGTTTCTCGCTGACTCAGATTGGCGAATTTGCGTTCATCATCGCTACGCTCGGCATGCAACTCGGTGTGCTTCAGCCAACTATCTATCCTATCGTTGTGGCCGTCTCGGTCATCACTAC
The DNA here is from genome assembly GCA_022511505.1 of Muribaculaceae bacterium. GTDB lineage: Bacteria > Bacteroidota > Bacteroidia > Bacteroidales > Muribaculaceae > HGM05190. The sequence continues at coordinate 2,288 of JAFLTK010000064.1, read as the reverse complement.
CTTTACAACACCCTACTTTATTAAGATGGCACCGGGAGCCTATAAATTGGTGCTGAAGTTCCTCCCCAAGCGGCTCCATTTCCTTATCGACCGCTACTCAGACCAGGCGCAATGTGAGAGCGAAACCGGGATGCTGTGGCGCACAGTGTTGAAGCGTTACCTGTGGCGCGCGGTTCTCTATTCGGTAATCATCATAACACTTATAATACTGACGCTCAACTACTTGCTACCGTGGATGAACGAGTTGTTCCCCATCTGGGGCAACATCATCACGGCGGTAGTTTCGCTCGTTATCATGGCGCCGTTTTTGCTTGCGCTCTCTTACCCGGCATCGAAACGCACCGAGCGCGAACGTCTTGTACAGGCCAACGCCCGTTTTGACGTGCCGCTGATTGTGATGTCACTATTCCGTGTTGTATTGGCGCTCATTTTCACCATCTACTTGCTGAGCCACATCTTCTCGATGGCAATCGGTACGGCTTGTGGCATCGCCATCTTCGTTTTCATCTTCCTCGTGTTCTCCAAGCGAGTCAGAGCCCGCATGCGTTCTCTCGAGGAGAAATTTATGGCCAACTTGAACGAGCGCGAACTGCGTCGCAGTGGCCGTAACAACAATCTGGTCAGCAATATACACCTTGCCTATATGACCGTCGGCTACAACTGCCCCTTCGTCGGCGAAAAGTTAAAAGACTCAGACCTGCGACGCAAGTATGGCGTCAACATCGCCGGCATCCAACGCGGCACCGCGGCCATACTCGTCCCGGGTGCCGACACGCGCATCTTCCCCGGCGACGTGCTTGCAGTCATAGGCACCGACGAGCAAATCCACGAGTTGCTGCCTATCGTCGAGTCGGGAGACGAAGATGCTGTCGACGGGTCGCTGACCGAAATGAAGATGGAGCATATCCAACTCACCGACGACTCGCCCATCGTCGGCAAAACGATTGCAATGTCGGGTTTGCGCGATGAGTATCAGACACTTCTGGTGTCGATTCAGCGTGGCGACGACTTTATCAACCCCGAGGGGAACATCGTTTTCGAGCCTCATGACATCCTGTGGCTCGTCGGTACCAAAAAACAGATAGCCCGACTGAAATGACGCGTTTTTCTTTCATACTGTTTGCACTTGCTATTCTCATCGGCGTCATTCCGGCAAGCGGCGCAGAGTCATCCAACGTGCCGGCGCGTGTCAGTGTGCTGACCACCTCACCCGGTCGCGATGTCTACCAACTCGAGGGTCACGCCACCTTGCGCGTCATCACGCCCGCCATGGGCGACATGAGCATCGACTGGGGCGTCTTTGATTTCAATTCGCCAAACTTTATCTACCGCTTTGTATCGGGCCAAACCGACTATACCACCGGCGTTTACCCGACAGAGTTGCACATAGCTCAGGCATCGAGACAGGGCCGCCGCATCACCGAGCGTGTCATTAACCTCGACTCGATACAGACCGAGCGTTTGCTCGACTTACTCGACGAGCAACTTAAGCCGTGGAACCGCGTCTACCGCTACAACTATGTCAAAGACAACTGCTCGACAAGAATTTACCGCTTGCTCGAGCAAGCAATCGGCGACACTATCACGTTTGACACCATCCCGTCGACGATGTACGCCCATGGCAGATACCCGACTTTCCGCCGACTGATGGACTTCCATCACCGCAACTACCCGTGGTATCAATTTGGTATTGACCTCGCCCTCGGCAGTGGAATCGACTACCCGCTCAGCAACCGCGAGACGCTTTATGCGCCGACAATTCTCGATTTTCAACTCGAGCAAGCGACCGTCAACGGGCAACCGCTTGTCATCGAGACCAACACCCTTGTCGAGGGAGCGCCGGGAGCGATTGACCCGCCGACTCCTTTTGTCGCCTCGCCCCTTTTCGTGACTCTGCTTGTCATGCTGCTGACCATAATTGTAACGTGGGTCGACCTCAAGCGAGACAAGACATCGCGATGGCTCGACACATTATTATATAGCATCTTTGGCGTGATGGGATTGGTGCTGACATTCTTGATATTTGTGTCGGTCCACGAGGCCACGTCACCCAACTGGTTATACCTGTGGGTCAATCCGTTATGCTTTATCGGAGCAATTGGTATATGGTTAAAAAAATGCAAAAAATTGGTAGTCTACTGGCAAATGCTTAATTTTGCACTCCTAATAGCGCTGACAGTCATCGGATTGGCGGGCGTGCAGTCGATAAACGCTGCCGTTTACCCGTTGATAATCACCGATTTGACTCGCTCTATGCTTTATCTTTATCGATATGTCAAAACAATCAA
>JAFLTK010000063.1 GCA_022511505.1 Muribaculaceae bacterium | reverse complement strand
TATCCCGAGTACTGAGATGACAGTGGTGGAAGTAGAAGAAATATATCATCTGCTTGGGGTGAAGATATTTCTTTTTTAAGTGATTCTACAAACTGAAAGGTCCTATTGGGTCGCTTTATAAGTTTATTCAAGATAGGATTGGAACCGGCACTTTTTATTATTTGTGACTTATCGGTACACTCTATATATAAATCGCTTAATTTATCGATTGTGGAGAATACTGTGCTATAAGGCCGCTCTTTCCGAAGCCTTATAATCTCAGAAAGAGTATTTAAATTACAAAAAAGTCTATGCGTAGCCATATTCAATTAGTTAATTCAAATAATTGAATTGCGGCATTATCTGCTTCATCAAAGAAGCCGGGACCAAAATCCTCTGAGAACTTTCCATTATCTTTGAGACCCAAGTCATAAGCGTGCTTATTCTCATCAACATATATGACAGATATTTTCTTGGGGTCAATCTTTTTCTCTGCCACTCTTAGTTGAATGCGGCGGATAAGGTATTCAGAATGGGTCTCGATGATAAAATGGATGTTGTAATTCTCCATTGCCTCAGCAAACATGTCAGCAAGCATAGATTGAAATTTCGGATGGAGATGTATTTCCGGCTCTTCAATAATAATAGTTTGCTCAGGAAACAATATTTTTTCGGTATACCTATCTCTACAAAAGCATTTATGTTCCCATGAGAAACTTTTTATATAGGCTAATTGAATGGCTGTTTCTATTTCTAATAAGATAGAGAATAATTGAGTAATACCATATCCTTCATCGGCTAAAAGATACGTATCATCACCCTTATTAAGTTTGATACTTACGCCCAATCCTTCTGAATCAAGGTTAATAGACGCTGAGTCGCAAATGTTAAATCTTTGCAGCCATTTGTTTAAAAAGACATCAGGTTCATATTCTTCTTCATCAGCGTCTACAGGCAATCTAATAAAATCACGTCTTCCATCAAGATAACGTTTTAATAAATCAGAAAAATCATTTCTTGTATCAAATGTATATAATCTTCTAACGTCTACGCGCGAAGAACCTACATAAAAAAGTGCTGAACTCCATTCAGGCATAAGGGATTTTTGTAGTTGTTTTTCTACATAATCCTTGAAGTCTTCCCACAGATTGTGTCTTGTAATATAGACATTTTCGCTGAACCAGTCATCAAACTCCGGTACGGAAACTCGCTCACCAAAAGACGAGTCAATTGGTAATCCTATGATATTCCCACAATTTACAAGTGTTGTTAGAATAAACGGGAACTTGAGCTTCTTTCCATTTAATTTTTTATCTACAAATCTTTTTAGGAATAGTCTCCATACCTTTTCGGACATTTTAATATTTGTGTCAGCGTGGCTCCAATCCTTTGGAAAATCAGACGTGGATTTACACATGTCATCAAAGGCTTTTTCTATTCCATTATCGAAACTAGCCATCCATTCTTTCTCACACTCCTTAATAAAGTCTACGAATGTGTTGAATTCTGAATCTGCAAAATCTTCATTTATAAGGCGAAGAACATGTTCTAAGCCATATACATCGACACTGTTTTTAGATAAAATATCAAGCATCGTGGGGAGGAAATCTTTTTTCCTAAGATGACCAAATTTATCTAATAAAGGGATATGGAATAACGAATCATTATCTTTAGCCCAATCAATTGATTTATTAGAAATCTTGTGACTTTTTGCATATTCCATAGCAAAGTAACCGCCATCATTAATGCGAGGGTCGATTGTATTAATTTTTTCCTTTGAATACTCTAAATACTCATTAAAAAAGGGAAGCATGTTTATTTTACATGAGCCTTCCGATGACTTAAAGACCTCTTCGTCCCCCTTTGCAATAGAAATTTCCTTCAGATAACCACGGTTTAATGCATCTTCTTTTCTTGTAACAAAAACAAGAATTACATCTAATCCATTTTTAGACGTATATCTAAACTCTATCTCTCCGGTTGAAGATGATGTGTTGAGAACTTTATCAAAACGGCCAAGCAGATTCAGTGGATGCCCGCTGAAATCCAGAGCATAATTTTCAAATTCTATCTTACTTTTACTCTCAATGGCTTTCTTTACCTTAGACAGAAAAGTATCAAGAAGTAGGATAGACTTTGCAATACTGCTTTTCCCCGAACTATTGCATCCGGTAAGTATTGTAATGGGTGTGATAGGAACTTTAACCCCATCTTCTCCAAATGCTCTGAAATTCTTAATACTGTAATTAGTTTTCATGTGTTTTTTGGTTTACGGTGCAAAGGTAGGGATATATTGCGAACTGAACGTTCGCAAATTGAGATTTTTTAATGCAAGTTGATTTTTTATAGAAATTCATCGATTTCTTGGAACGGTTGCCCTGATATTTTCTTTAAATTTTTGATAAAAACGAATTGTATGCTTATTTTTGCAGTAGGTGTATTCACCATTGAGAGGAATATGTACTCTACAAAGTTATTAAATTCTTCATACCACTATAACTTCAGTATTATGAAAACGATATGTTATATTACCCATTTGATTTGTTACATTCTTGTCGGATTTGTAATCGTAGGATGTAATTCAAATAAACAACGTGAAGAGGCCCAAAAAGAGGTCGAACTAAAATTTCATCCTCAAAAAGTAGTCATGCCTAATGATAAATCTGATTTATTCGCAGAGATAGGGTTTGAATATTCAACCATTGAAGAAGCGGAAAAGAAAATAGTCGAAAAGTTGGACTCGATTTATGCCACTGAAGATGGGTTGTATATTCACAGAATGTATAACGATGAATTGCGACTATTGGTAAAAAATGATCCGGCAACCTTGACTTATGATTTTCCTCTCATGAAAGAACGCGGATATGTAGATATCCATAAGTCAGAAGACGGCCTTGTTAAACTATATGATTGGGATACACATGATGGCGGCACGATGATCGCTTGGGGCTGCTTGCTTCAGTTTGCTTCAAATGATGGAGTTTATGTATATGAATGTGGCATCAATGAATTAGATTATGCTTCATGGGAAGAAGGAGAAATGGGTTGTGCGGTTGCAGGGCTTTATTCACTTCAAGCAGATAATGGCGAAACGTATTATCTCGCACATACCTATGTCCGTCAGGCGGGCAATTGGGCTTATGCTCAAATGAAGGCTTTTAGGATCAATGACAACCGTCTTGAATATGTTTCAATTTTTGATGAAGGACCCAATGAATGGAGCGGAAACTGTACGGCAAGAGAATATACGATAGCCGATTGGTATTTCAAAACATATATGGGAGAAGGTTGGGATTGGCTTTATAGGTTTAATCCTCAAACCAATATCTTGTATGTCCCCGAACTAATAGACGATGAATTAACTGATCGTTATAACTTATATAAATTTAACGGTAAACGTTTTGACTATATTGGTGATGATGGTGGATACTGGCTACATCCATCAATTCGCGATTTTTCTCAAATTGCTATGTTATTTTGTACCACCAATTACCGTGTACGCATAGATGAAATGCATAATGATACATATAGATATGCTTCTTGGAAGAATGGTCAATCAATGAATGAGCAACCGGATTTAATAATTTATAACGGGCTTTATAATGAAGATAAGAAAGCTATAGTCTTTGAAAATAACGGATATATGTATTTAGTTGATGGACCTGATGAAGCACAATTGTCAGTTGTTAAGGATGGGAAAACAATCCTTCACGAAAAAATGGTTGCCCGCAAATTCTAAGATTTGATACAGTGGCGACATTTGATTATTTGGAACACTGATGTTTTGGGTGATGCGAACCTGTGTTCCTGTTGCACCAATGGATACTGTCGCCGGCCCTCAAAACTTGACGTTGAGAGGGCCGGCGCGATATGGCAGTGATTTCATTCTCTTTGACCGTCAAAGGCGTCTGTCTTAAAAACAGTGAGTATCTTCGTGAACTCTTTAAATATATTTTGAAATATTTTGATGCGGTTGTTCCGGTTTTTTAGGCGGTGGAGAGGGGAATGTCGGGGATTTTGATTATCTTTGCGAATTATTGTGTAAAAACAGTTTAATCTGATGAATATTCTTGAATTAAGCGAACAAGAGATAGTGCGTCGCGGGAGCCTTGAGGAACTTCGCCGACGCGGGATTGACCCTTATCCGGCAGCGGAGTTTCCGGTGACTGCCTATACGAGTGATATCAAGTCACAGTTTGATGACTCGGCCGCCGAGTTGCGTCAGGTTTCGATTGCGGGCCGTGTGATGAGCCGCCGCATCATGGGCAAAGCGTCGTTTATCGAGTTGCAGGATTCGGAGGGACGCATCCAGGTCTATATCAGCCGAGATGACCTCTGCCCCGGTGAGGACAAGGACCTTTATAACGTGGTGTTTAAGAAGTTGCTCGACATTGGCGACTTTGTCGGCATCACGGGCGAGGTGTTCCGCACCCAGATGGGCGAAATCACGGTTCACGCGCGCTCGCTGACGTTGCTGAGCAAGTCGCTGCGTCCGCTCCCTATCGTGAAAGTGAAAGACGGAGTGACCTACGACGCCTTCGACGACCCTGAGTTGCGCTATCGCCGCCGTTATGTCGATCTGGTTGTCAACGACGGCGTCAAGGAGATTTTCATCAAGCGCAACAAGGTGTTCACCTCGATGCGCAACTATTTCAACGAGAACGGATACATGGAGGTCGAGACGCCGGTGCTTCAGGCCATTCCCGGCGGCGCAGCGGCCCGTCCGTTCATCACCCACCACAATGCGCTCGACATTCCTCTCTACCTGCGTATCGCCAACGAGTTGTATCTCAAGCGATTGATAGTCGGTGGCTTTGAGGGCGTCTATGAATTTTCGCGCAACTTCCGCAACGAGGGCATGGACCGCACCCACAATCCCGAGTTCACTTGCATGGAAATCTATGTTGCCTACAAGGACTACAACTGGATGATGGCTTTCACCGAGAAGATGATTGAGCGCATCGCCCTCGAGGTAAACGGGACGACCGACGTCACCGTTGGCGACCGCGTCATCTCGCTGAAAGCGCCTTTCCGCCGCGTCACCATGACCGAGGCTATCAAGGAGCACACCGGCATCGACATCACCGGCATGGACGAGGTCGCGCTACGCGACGCCGCCCGTTCGCTGGGCATCGAGGTCGACGACTCGATGGGCAAGGGCAAACTTATCGACGAGATTTTTGGCGAGAAGTGTGAAGGCAACTACATTCAGCCCACTTTCATCATCGACTATCCTATCGAGATGTCGCCGCTGACCAAGCGCCACCGCAATAACCCCGAGCTTACCGAGCGCTTTGAGCTGATGGTCAACGGCAAGGAACTTGCCAACGCCTACAGCGAGCTCAACGACCCCATCGACCAGTATGAGCGCTTTGTCGAGCAGATGAAACTTGCCGCCAAGGGCGACGACGAGGCGATGATTATCGACAAGGACTTTATCCGCGCCCTCGAGTATGGTATGCCCCCGACATCGGGCATGGGTATCGGCATGGACCGCCTCGTGATGCTCATCACCGGCCAGTCGGCAATCCAGGAGGTGCTGTTGTTCCCCCAGATGCGTCCCGAGAAGACGACGCGTCGCGACGGCGAGGAAGCGTTTGCCGCCGTGGGAGTTCCCGCCGAGTGGGTTGCGCCTCTCTACAAGGCCGGCGTCAACACCGTCGAGCAGCTTGCCACTGTCGGTAAAGCCGCCAAGTTGCACCAGGAACTCTGTGGCATCAACAAGAAATATAAATTGGAGCTTGACAATCCGTCGCTCGACGCTGTCACTGCCTGGGTAGAGGCAGCCGCCAAGTAAACCGACCCTTTTATCAACCCACTTAATTCCATTACCGATGGTTTTTCCGGGTAAAATAGCCGTTATGGGCGGCGGCAGC
>JAFLTK010000062.1 GCA_022511505.1 Muribaculaceae bacterium | reverse complement strand
GTCGACCTCGGCACCGTTCCCGCCGGCACCGTCTACTACCACCCCGTTGCCACCGCGGGCCTCACCCCCGGCATCTACATCGCCACCGCCCAAATCGGCGCCGAGACCATCTCTGCAAAATTCATCGTCCGCTAACAGCATCAACCATCACACTATACCTACAACAACCGCGAGGCCCGGGCCTCGCGGTTGTTGTATTGACGCGCCCGGCGGTTAGTCCCCGGGTGAATATCCAATATCTCCTCTTTATTCACTATTAATTATTCTCTATCGCTATTTGTATTTCAGCGCGATTTTGATTAAATTTGCCGATAAATTAGAATCCAAAGGAGGAAATATGGACCATTATCTGGTATCGGCGCGAAAATATCGCCCGTCGACGTTTGACAGCGTCGTCGGCCAGCGTGCGCTGACCATGACGCTCAAAAACGCTATCGCCAGTCGGCGACTCGCCCACAGTTACCTGTTCTGCGGCTCGCGAGGGGTCGGCAAGACTTCGTGTGCCCGCATCTTTGCCAAGACTATCAACTGCTCTAACCCGACGCCCGACGGCGAGGCATGCAACGAGTGCGACTCATGCCGCTCGTTCAACGCCGGCAATTCGATGAACATCATCGAACTCGATGCCGCATCAAACAATGGCGTCGACGACATCAAAGACCTCATCGAGCAGACTCAGGTTCCCCCGACCGACGGCCGTTATCGAGTGTTTATCGTCGACGAGGTCCACATGCTGACTTCGGCCGCGTTCAATGCCTTCCTCAAGACTCTCGAGGAGCCGCCTTCCTACGTTGTCTTCATCCTCGCCACAACCGAGAAACATAAAATCCTCCCAACAATCCTGTCGCGCTGTCAGATTTATGACTTCAACCGCATCACCACTGCCGACATGATTGAGCATTTGGGATATGTCGCTCAAACCGAAGGCTTTACAGCCGACCCGGCCGCATTGCGCGTCATCGCCCAGAAGGCCGACGGCGCCATGCGCGACGCCCTCTCAATCTTTGACCAGGTGGCGGCCTCGACCCGCGGCAACATCACCTATCAGGCCACTATCGAGAACCTCAACGTTCTCGACTATAACTACTACAACCAACTGCTCGACACGTTTCTGGGCAACCGCCCGATGGACGCGTGGCTGATTTACAAGGAGATACGCGACAAGGGCTTTGACTCCCACTTCTTTATCAACGGTCTTGCCTCGTTTATGCGTGACCTGATGGTGGCCTACGACCCGCGCTCGCTGCAACTCATTGACGGCGACGACCAAATGAAACAAGCCATGGCGGCCGCAGCCAAGAAGTGCACGCCCGACTTCCTCTACCGCGCGCTCTGCCTGCTGAACGACGCCGACCTAAACTATCGCGTCGCCTCCAACAAGCAATTTCTCGTTGAGTTGACGCTCGCCAAGATATGCCAATCAGCCGGCCCCTCCCCCAGTAACAGCGGCCACGGAGAGGGGCAGTTAAAACCCATCGAACGGCCGGCCAACGCTCCTCAAGCCCCGGCGCCCCCCGTTCAGGCCGCCCAACCCGCTACTACCGCTCAACAACCGCAAGCACGCCCCGCCGCCCCGCAAGCGCCCACTGCGGCAGCACGCCCGATGACTCCGCCGGCGTCGGCCCCCCGACCGGCCTCTGCGCCCGCGGCAGGCAAGAAAGTGGCAGGCGTCATGAATTCAATTTCCATAAAGAGCCACGGTCAGGCCCCGGCACCACAAGCCCCGGGCCCCGCGGCATCGCAACCCGTGGCAACCGCAACCGCCGCAGAGCCGCCCCAAGCAACTACCGGGCGCCAAAATCCTTACACCATCGACGCCCTCCGCGCCGCCTGGCACCGCTACGCCGAGTTGAACCCCACCCAGCATATCATCATCAACACCATGCGCGCCTCGCTGCCCGTGCAGGCCGATGGCGACCGCTTCACCGTCACCGTCGAGAACGCCATGCAGCGCGACACCATGCTCCAGCATCTGCCCGCAATCACGACGCTGGTCCACGACATGCTCCTTAACGACAACATCACCTTTACCATCGACATAAACCAGGGCGAAAGCGCGCCCCACACCTGGAACGAGCACAAACTGCTCGACTACATGAAGCAAAAGCGCCCGGCCCTCGCCGGCATCATCTCCACCCTCAATCTCAAACTTTGAACAATTCCCCTTCAGAAAGTGTTGGTTAAGAAAACGCTAACAAATATGAAGACCGGATTTTTACTTATAGCCATCGTTGCAACAACAATGGCCGCCTTGACGGCATGTGACGACAAAGACAACAACGCCCTCGACCGGGAATACACCAACTACACCCTCGCCTTGCAACAACGCTACCCGACGGCAACTAATATCGAGTGGGATATCGAAGGAATCTATCACGTGGCCGACTTCTATGTAGACCACAACGAGATGGAAGCGTGGTATAACGGCGACATCCGGTGGATGATGAGCCGCACCGAGATGGGCCGCAACCTGCTGAGTGTCTCCGGAATAGTGGCCGACGCTTTTGCCTCGGGCGACTACGGAACGTGGTCAATCGACGATATTGATTTCTATGAAAAGCCCGACCGCCAATTCTATGTCTTTGACGTCGAGAACCCCGGCCAGCCCGACATGCTGCTGTTCTACAACACCGACGGAACGATGATTAAGGCCATTCCCGACACCAACGGCTTTGAAATAACCCCCGACACCGCCATCTAACATCTACTTACTCACCCTCAACTACTTGTTCAAACTGTTTCAGCGTAGCCTCTCGCGAGAAGAAGCCTGAGCGATTAATGGCATTTTGTCTCATCTCCTGAATCTTGCGGGGCGCGAGAAGCAATTTCTTTAGGGCATCATACAGCGCCTCGGTATTATTGTCGACAATAATACCACAGCCCGATTCGCCAAAAATCTCGCTCATGCCCGAGCACTCGGTCGTCAGCACCGGCACTCCATGTATTACCGACTCTGTCACCGCCGTGCTGTAGCCCTCGACCAGCGACGAGCACACAAACAGGTCCATCCGCGATACATACTTATGGGGATTGACCTCAAAACCGAGCAGCGTAACGTTGTTTTCCAACCCATACTGATTGATTTTGGCTTCAATCTCAGGTCGCTGAACACCTTCGCCAAGCAAGTAGAAATGCCACCCGTCGACTCCATCATTCTTAAGTCGGCCAAGAATGTCCATCAGGCGCACGTAGCCCTTGTTTTCAATCAATCGACCAACCGAGAAAAGATTGATGATATTCTTGTCAAGTTTAATGTCAATTTCCTCATTGGCAAGCCTTTTAATCATGTCAATATCAAGCGTGTTATAGACAACCGCCGTGTCGATATTATAAGTTGGGAAATTCTTTTTAAACGCTTGCCGGGCATATTCAGAAACAAACACGACCTTGTCAAACGACTCGTAGGCGCGTCGCTGCTCCTCATCGCTGCGATAGGGAATAGGATTAATCCGCTGATTGTGAACCCACGCGATTTTACGCACTCCCTCGCGCGGGCAACCGCTCATTATTCTCGTGGTGATATTCTCCAGATAGGCAATCATCACGTCATACTTGCGCCTTATTATCGTTTTAAACAGAAACTCGGGCGAGAACATTCTCAGCACGTAGGTGACTGCAGGAAAGCGGCGATGATGAAAAAAAGTCCGATATTTGACATGCTTGGGCAAGAACTTTCGGTTAACGCCATAATCAAACAGCGTTTGAACCGTAATATCATACTTTTCCGGGTCCAAGAACGTAACCAAACTCGTCAGAACCTTCTCGGCGCCACCGTTGCCCATGTCAAATATAAAAAACAGAATCGACTTTTTCATCAGGTATTCAACTATAGTTTAAGGTCTACCGTCGCAAATATACTCAAATTCACCCATTCCGCCAAATCCACCGGGACGTTGGTGATTTTTTGACAAACCGGCTCTTATTCGGCGATGAAGGTGGTGATTGAGTCGACGAGGGTGGGGGAGGCCTGGGAGCCGATGCGGTCGGGGATGATGAGGCTATCGCGGTTCTGAAGGAAGGTGGAAAGGTCGGCAGCCGTGGTAGCGACATTGACCAGGCGCAACTCGCCGAGGCGCCGGGCAGTGGCGGCTTGATGCTCGTTGCGGTGCTCGCCAAGCGAGGCTTTGCGCGGGAAGATTATCAGCGGCTTGGCGGTTGTCAGTGCCGAAATGATGGTGCCCATCCCGGCGTGGGCAACGACAACCGAGGCGTTGTCAAAATAGTCGGCAAACACATCGGGAGCCACAAAGTCGACAACCTCAACGTGGCGCGGAACATATTTCCCTTTCAACGCTTGAGCGATAATTTTCTCGTTAATCGAGGGGGCGATTGAGTCGATTGCCTCAATTAACCTGTCAAACGGGGCTTGGGTTCCAACGGTGACAAAAATCATAGCATGCTGAGCGAAAGGAGGGTTATGGAATTAGACTATTTAAGGACGTTGCCGGCATAGATGGTGTAACGGTCGGCCAGGTCGGGCCACTGGGTATAGGCGCGGGAGGCAATGCGTCGGGCAACGCGTCCGCTGAACGATAGTCGCTCGGCGTTGGCGATAGAGTCGACCCAGACGGTTTTAATGCCTAAAAGTCGCGCCGCCATGATTGCCGTCAGGCCGGGAGCCGCGCCGGTGGTGATGACCGCTCGCGGCTTGTTTTTGCTGAAATAGCGCAGAAATTTGAAAAACGACGGGAAAATCTTGAGGGCGTTCCAGCGCGAGAAATCGGTCGTCAGGACGAAGTCGGCGCCATCGACCATCGAGGCACATTTTGGATTGGTCGACGAATAGGTTATCTCACAACTATCGGCCAAACCGCGAGTTATGCGCAACAATTGAATCCAATGCCCCCCGAAGGAGGCAACGGCAAAGACGGGCTGTCGGGATGTCAAATTGTCGTGTTGCATAATCGATTAAAAAGATGTGACTGCAAAGGTAATAAAATTTCAATTATCAGCATCCTAAAATGCCCAAAAACTGCACCCCGCCCCCCAAATAGCGCAAATAGCGACATCATGCGCTCTCAGCCGCGGCAGATATCGCCGCCACCACCGGACGCCCTTTCGGAAAAATTCATCGTCAGCTAACCCCGAGCAAATAACTTAAAGATAAGTTATTATCTATCTGAATCTATTTCTTATTGATTCTTGCTTTTCAATCGCTTTTGAAAGGTCCTCCTTTATATATGACAAGACATCTTCGGCTAATAAAAACATATTTGTTGCAAACAATGAGGGAATTTCATTCTTGTCTTCAATATAATTTTTCTTTGCATTGATAATGTTTTGTTCTAAATCCAGATATGCTTTCTTTGGATTGCAACCTCCCGGTATTTTTGATGGAAGAAAGGTTTTTACTTCTTGACTTATTTTTAGATAATCATCAGGTATCTCAAATCCGTCAAATTTATCATCACGTTTTGAATAATAAAGCCAAACTTCAAAACATGGGTTGCTGATTATTAACCTTATATCTTCCTTCTTATAACGAGTTTTGCTTCTGATAATATCATTATAAAAATGATCTACATCGGTAACTGTATAGAATGCATCCGGCCTATCTTTACTACCTGTATTTTCATAAGCTCGCTTTTTATCCAAAACATCAACTATTAAATCTTCGGGGCTAATTGGATTTGCATAAAATTCAAGTTTCAAATTTGGGCAATTTTTGCGTAACCCATCAAAATAATCTTTTTCCCGTTTTGTGCCGTTAGAAAATACAACGATAAAGACTTCGGGGTGTAAAATCCCCTCGGCCTTGGAATAGGGAGTACCATTTTCCCCATCTATAACCTGAGAAGTTGCAGAGACGTCTCCGGGTAAAGGTGAATCTTTTTCAACCGAGGTTGTCGGTCTATGA
>JAFLTK010000061.1 GCA_022511505.1 Muribaculaceae bacterium | reverse complement strand
GCCAAACTTGGTGGTCAACTCGCTAAGGCGTGACGACAGGCGGCGGTACGTCTCGCGGTCCTCGCCCTCAAGACGGGCGCCGCTGCGAGCAAAAGAATCGTAGGTCTGCTGGAGGAGAGTCTGGTCCTCGGGGTCGAGGTTGTAGAGGTCGCGATTGTCATAGACATACTTAACACGCTGCCACAGAGGCTCGTGCAACGTGATATAGGTCGAGTAGTCGCTCAGTTTGGGCGACACACGCATCGAGATTTCCATCATCTCGTCGTCAGAGTCGGCGCTCAGTAGCGGGTAGAACACGTTGAGGACGCGGTTGAGGTCGGCACCCACGTTTTCGAGCGCAACGATAGTGTTTTCAAAGTCGGGAGTCGCGCGATTGTTGGCAATCGCGTCGATTTCCTGCCGAGCGAGTTCGATACCGCGGTCGATAGCCTCCTCATAGTGCGCATTGGTTATCGCGCTGAAAGGGGCTGTCCCGTGCTCAGTGTTAAATTCCTGAAAGAAAGGATTTTGTGCTTGTGCCATAAGGGTCAGAGTGGTTAAAACGGCAACTGCTTTTTTTCGCATGTCGGTTTAATTTAGTGAAGTATTATCAAATATCGTGCAAATATAGTGATAATCCTGCGATTTATGGATATTATTAGCGGTTACTTGAAAATAAATTGGTGATGGGGAGTAGCGGTTTGGGATTTTTTGACTATATTTGCAATCGTTTTGAAGAGTGATGTCGCCGGTGTCGACTTTGAGGATGCCGCGAGGTCACGTTTACACATTATTATTATTTAGAATATGGCAAACTGGTTTGAATGTAAAGTAAAATATGACAAAATGCAGGAAAATGGCTCGGTGAAAAAGGTTAACGAGCCTTATTTGGTTGATGCATTGTCGTTTACAGAGGCTGAGGCTCGCATTATCGAGGAGCAGACGCCTTATATTTCGGGCGATTTCTCGGTTTCGGCCGTTAAACGCACCAAAATTACCGAGATTTTCAAGGATGATAAGGGCGACCGCTTTTACTTGGTAAAGGTGGCTTTTATCACTATCGACGAGAAAACCGCTGTCGAGAAACGCTCCATCAGTCAGATACTTGTGCAAGCCGGCGACTTTAAGAGCGCGTTTGAGAATTTTCTTGAGGGCATGAAAGGCTCGATGGCCGACTATGAAATCGTGTCGATTTCGGAGACACAGATTCTCGATGTCTATTATGCTCCCCATCTTGCCGGACAGAAACCAGCATCGGCCGAATAACATCCTCAAGCCATGGGTAGTATAGCCGAAAACTTACGACAAATCACCGATACTCTCCCCGAGGGTGTCGAGTTGGTGGCTGTCAGCAAGTTTCATCCGGCAGAGCGACTCCGCGAGGCATACGATGCCGGCCAGCGCGTGTTTGGCGAAAGCCGTGCGGCCGAGTTGGCTCAAAAGGCGGCTGCGCTACCCGACGATATCTGCTGGCACTTTATCGGCCATCTGCAAACCAACAAGGTCAAGGCTGTCGTGGCCGTGGCCGATGTTATCGATGCTGTCGACTCGACGCGCCTTCTTTTAGCAATCGATCGCGAGGCCTGTCGCATCGGCCGACCGGTGAAAGTGCTATTGCAAGCCCATGTTGCCCTTGAGGAAACGAAATTTGGTTTCTCGCCCGAAGAACTCGAGCGCGAGATTACAGCTGAACTTGTCAATTCGCTGAAAATGACTACAATCGTCGGCTTGATGGGTATGGCGTCAAATGTAGACGACACCGAGCGCATTGCTGCCGATTTTGACTGTCTTCGCTCGCTCTTTCATCTCCTCGCCGCCGGGCCTATGGCCGGTCGTCCCGAGTTTCAGACTCTCAGCATGGGCATGAGCGACGACTACCAATTGGCAATAGAGCACGGTAGTAATGCCGTCAGGATTGGAACCGACATTTTCGGTCCCCGCGAATATTAATCATCTTTACCCGCAATCAGCAATAACTATTTAATTCTAAATACCAAAAAATGAAGACATCCAAAAATCTTGCCGCAATCATCGCGATGTTTTTCCTGTTCGCTATGATTTCGTTTGTCACCAATCTTGCCGCACCGTTGGGGACAATCTGGCAGACAAACTATTCGTGGGCCGGCATGATGGGCAACATGATGAACTTTCTTGCCTATCTGTTTATGGGAATCCCGGCGGGTAACCTGTTAGTGAAAATCGGATACAAGAAAACGGCGCTGACGGCGATGGCCGTTGGTTTCATTGGTCTTGTGTTTCAATATCTGTCGAGCCGCGTTGGCACCGAGTCGGTTGTCTTTACATATAGCGGCGAGCCTGTGATGGCCAACTTTATCGTCTATCTGCTGGGCGCATTTATCTGCGGTTTCAGTGTCTGCATGCTCAACACCGTTGTCAACCCGATGCTCAACCAACTTGGCGGCGGCGGTAACCGCGGCAACCAGTTGATTCAGACCGGCGGTTCGCTGAACTCGCTCGCCGGCACGCTGACCCCGCTCTTTGTCGGTATGCTTATCGGCACCGTCAACGCCAATACCACCATGGGCGACGTCACTCCGTTGCTCTTTATCGCCATGGGTGTCTTTGTTCTGGCATTCATCATTATCTCGATGGTCAAGATTCCCGAGCCTCAGGCAAGCCAAAAGAAGAAAGTCAAGTTTGACCATAGCCCGTGGAGTTTCCGCCACACGGTGCTCGGCGTTGTCGGTATCTTCTTCTATGTCGGTATCGAGGTTGGCATCCCCGGCGTGCTGATTTTCTATCTGAGTGACAGCGCTGTCTCGGGCATCACTGAGAACGCCGTTGCCGTTGCCGGCGCCGTTGCCGCCGTCTACTGGTTGCTGATGCTGGTGGGCCGCATCGTTTCGAGCCTCATCTCGGGCAAGGTGTCGAGCCGCACCCAACTTATTGCTGTAAGTTCGATTGCGATTGTGCTTGTCGCTCTCGCCATCTTCTTGCCGTCTTCAATCCGCGTGTCGATACCATCCTATAGCGTTGCCGACGGTTTCGGCCTCGCCCGCGTTCCCATCAGCGCACTGATGCTCGTGTTGTGCGGCCTCTGTACCTCGGTAATGTGGGGAGGCATCTTCAACCTTGCCGTTGAGGGTCTGGGTAAATACACTGCCAAGGCTTCAGGTATCTTTATGATGATGGTAGTTGGCGGTGGTGTCATGCCTCTGATTCAGAACGCTATCGCGCGCTCGGCCGCCGGATATCTCAATTCCTACTGGCTCGTTGTTGTTATGCTCGGCTATCTGCTCTACTATGCTCTGATTGGTTCGCGCAATGTCAACACCGATATTCCGGTCATCGAGGAGGAAGAAAAGAACCTTGATCTCCGCGACCTATGATTTCACATTATTAATAACATAACCAAAAGAAAAAGTATGGATCTTAAAGCAATAAACTCGGCTGCCGATAATATTCGTATTCTCTCGGCTGCTATGGTTGAAAAGGCCAACTCAGGTCATCCCGGTGGCGCGATGGGCGGCGCTGACTTTGTCAACGTGCTCTACTCGAGTTACATCGTGACCGACCCCGACGACGCCCGTTGGATTGCCCGCGACCGTTTCTTCCTTGACCCGGGCCACATGTCGCCTATGCTCTACAGTGTGCTTGCCCTCGCCGGTCATTATACCCCTGAGGAACTTGCCGAGTTCCGCCAGTGGGGTAGCGAGACGCCGGGCCACCCCGAACTCTGTGTTGAGCGCGGCATCGAGAACACCTCGGGTCCCCTCGGCCAGGGTCACACGATGGCCGTCGGTAGCGCCATCGCCGAGCGTTTCCTCGTGGCACGCTTCGGTGACTGGATGGCCCACAAGACCTACGCGTTCATCTCTGACGGTGGCGTTCAGGAAGAAATCAGCCAGGGCGCAGGCCGCATCGCCGGCTACCTCGGGCTGAGCAACCTCATCATGTTCTATGACTGCAATAAGGTGCAGTTGTCGACCTACGTTGACGCCGTCAACACCGAGGATTATGCCGCTAAATATCGAGCATGGCACTGGAACGTAATCGAAATCGACGGCAACGACCCCGAGCAGGTTGCCAAGGCTCTCGAGCAGGCTCAGGCCGAAACCGCCAAGCCGACAATCATCATCGGTCACACCGTTATGGGCAAAGGTATCGTCAAGGCCGACGGTAGTTCGTTCGAGGGTCAAAGCTCGACCCACGGTCAGCCCGTAGGCAAATCGGGTGCCGACTTTGCTGCAACCGTCGCCAATCTGGGCGGTGACCCGGAGAATCCCTTCGTCATCCGCCCCGAGGCTGCCGAACTTTATGCACGTCGCCGCGAGGAGCTTCGCAAGATCGTTGCCAAGCGCCGTGAAGAGGAAAAAGCATGGCGCGAAGCCAATCCCGCGCTTGCCGCCGAACTCGACGACATGCTCGCCGGCCGTCTGCCCGAAATTGACTACAAGGCTATCGCCCACAAGAGCGGAATCGCTACCCGCACCGCTTCGGGCAACGTGCTCGCAACCCTCGCCGAGAAGGTCAACAACATGATTGTAGCCTCGGCCGACCTTGCCAACTCCGACAAGACCGACGCGTTCCTCAAAAAGACCCACCCGTTCACCAACGGCGACTTCACCGGCGCGTTCTTCCACGCCGGCGTTTCAGAGTTGACGATGGCTGCTATTATGAACGGCATCGTGCTCCATGGTGGCGTTATCGGTGCGTGTGGCACATTCTTCGTGTTCAGCGACTACATGAAACCGGCTGTTCGCCTCTCGGCGCTGATGGAAATCCCCGTCAAGTATATCTGGACCCACGACGCATTCCGCGTAGGTGAGGATGGACCCACCCACGAGCCCATCGAGCAGGAAGCCCAAATCCGCCTCATGGAGCAAATCAAAAATTTCTCGGGTCGTCCCTCGGTTCTCGTGCTCCGTCCGGCCGATGCCGCCGAGACCTCGGTGGCATGGAAAATGGCAATGGAAAACTTTGACACCCCGACCGCGCTCATCTTCTCGCGTCAGGACATCAAGGAACTCCCCAGCCGCAGTGGCGACCGCTATGAAGACGCCCTCGGAGCAACCCGTGGCGCATACGTGGTGATGGATGTCCCTAATCCCGATGTGGTTCTCGTTGCCAATGGTTCGGAGGTGTCGCTGCTCTGTGAGGTTGCTACTTTGCTCGACGCCGAGGGTATCGGTGCTCGCGTCGTTTCGGCTCCCTCAATCGGCCTTTTTGAAATGCAAGACCGGGCCTATCGAGACAGCGTGCTTCCCGCCGACCTGCCCGCGTTTGGTCTGACAGCCGGCCTTCCCTCGACGCTCCAGAGCCTCGTTGGGCGCGGCGGCGTTGTCTACGGCATGCAGCGTTTTGGTGCTTCGGCCCCCTATAAGGTGCTTGACGAGAAGTTTGGTTTCACCGCTCCGGCCGTTCTTGCCTCGGTAAAGGCCTATCTTGGTCGATAAACCATCAGATTAAAGGCGGTTGTTATTGTTGCCGTTGTCCCTATCGACAACGACAACAATGACAACAATGACAACAACCGAATATCCATCAGAATCATTGAACTATGTTAAAAAACCTTGCGTCGAGTGAACACTTAGACAAAAAAATTTGTTCTTTAGTAAAGATTTTTTGCATAAGTTAATGGTTAATTGAAAAAAAGTGCTTAACTTTGGCGTTGAATTATAGGCAATTAATGCTCTGCTGCCGATATGTCAGGTATCGACAGTGGGATTCGATAGTCTAAGTGGCTAATTAATAACGAAATAACTTAATTTAATTAAATTAACTCATAAGATTGCTATGAAGAAAAGTTCTATCCTCGGTGTAGCATGTGCGTTGCTGATTGGCGGCCAGGCCGTTGCCCAGACAACCGCTGCTACAGTGACTTTTGTTGAAGACCCCGCTCAGGGCTACCTCTTCAACAAGTTCCACGACAACTGGTTTATCTCAGCTGAAGGTGGTGCAAACGTGTTGTTCTCTCACA
>JAFLTK010000060.1 GCA_022511505.1 Muribaculaceae bacterium | reverse complement strand
CTCTCCCCTCTGAGTATGTTGCTACCGGTGTAACTCTCTACACTGTCATCAACAAGGATAAGCCCACCGACCGTCCTTGCTACTGGGGTGAGGTTGCCGGCGAAACATTCGACGCTCCCGAGACCGACGTTATCAACTCGTTCCAAGACTTTGAGAACCCCCATGTACAGACGTTCAACTTCAACCCCGCCAACAGTTTCACATTCACCAACAAGGGTGAGCAGGCTCTGGTTGTTGTAGGCGTTCACTACAAGATTGCTTCGGGTGTTGAAAGCGTGACTATCTTTGATACCGACGACAACGCTCCTGTTTACAACATCTACGGCCAGCGTGTCGACGACACCTACCGCGGTTATGTAATCAAGAACGGCAAGAAGTATCTCCAGAAGTAATCGACCCCCGTCTGATTAACTTCCTAAAATAAAAATCCCGCGCGGCGAGTTGCTGTGCGGGATTTTTTGCTATAATCAGATGCAGTTATCCGACGAAAAAAGGCACGGGATATTGCAGATTAAAAAAATAGTTGTACCTTTGATTGTCTACCAAAATTCAACAACTATGGGATTGAAGGCCTTAAGAATGGTGATTGCAATGGTGATGCTCGTCGGGGTGTCACAAGTTGATTTACGTGGAGCCGAGGCTACGCCGTCAGGGGCTGTTACGGCCGATGGCTACATGACGCCCGGGCCGGGATTTGGCGTGCCGCCCCGACCCCAAGGGAGGCAGAGCGTGGGTTTGGTACTCAGTGGTGGCGGTGCAAAGGGTATAGCCCACATTGGTGTCATCAAAGCGCTGGAAGACAATAATATACCAATAGACTATATTACAGGCACGTCGATGGGCGCCATCGTTGGCGGCCTATACGCGTCGGGTTACTCGCCCGAGGAGATGCTCGCCCTCATCGCTTCTCCCGGGTTTACCTCCTGGAGCCAGGGCGTCATCAACCCCGAGTATACCTACTATTTCTCGACCTATCGCGACACGCCCTCGTTTGTCAACATCAACCTTGGCCGCGACTCGACCAAGATAAAGTCAGTCCTGCCTATCAGCCTTATCAACCCTATCCCGATGAACTATGCCTTCCTCGAGATATTCTCGGCTTATACCGTGCAGTCGGGCGCCGACTTCAACCGGCTTTTCGTGCCCTACCGTTGCGTGACCTCCAACGTATATGAGAAACACAAAGTTGTGCTCGGGCGCGGGTCGCTGAGCGATGCCGTCAGGATGTCTATGTCGTTCCCCATGGTGTTTGAGCCGATAATGATTGACGGCGTGCCGATGTATGACGGCGGTATCTATGACAACTATCCGGTCGACGTGATGATGGAGGAGTTCAAGCCCGACGCCGTCATTGGCGTCAACGTCGCTTCGAGTCAGAAGAAGCCCGATCCGCGCAACATGATGGACCAACTCGAGGAGATGATTATGCAACCGTGTGACTACCCGTTCCCCGTCGACAAGGGAGTCAATATCCACATTAACCTTCAGCAGTTCAATCTGTTGGCATTTGACAAATATCAAGAAATCTATGACATAGGCTATCGTCGGGGTATGGAGATGATCGACTCGATAAAGGTTAGAGTCACGGCACGCGTGGCTCCCGGCGAGGTGGCGGCTGCCCGCGCGTCGTTCAAGGCTGCCACGCCCGAGGTAAAAATCGCCAAGGTCGACGTCGAGGGGGGCACCGAAGCCGAAAACGCGTTCCTCCGGTCGTTTTTCATCCACGGCAATAAGCCGCTGACCCTTGTCGAGGGGCGCAACGCCTATTATCGCGCCATCAGCAGCGAGGGATTGCAGAACTTTGTCCCGACACCGCGCTACAACGTCAACACCGGCATGATTGACCTTGATTTTCAGGCGATTGTCAAAAACCCGTTTAACGTTGGAGTCGGAGGCTACATCTCGTCGTCGACCAACAGCATGCTGTTTTTCAACGGCGGATACAAGACGTTGAACTACAAGTCGATAAAGGCCGACTTCAACGCGTGGCTCGGTCAAAGTTACATGGCCGCCGAGGCCGAGTTCAGCCTTGTCTTCAACACCGCCAGACCCTCGGCACTGAAAGTGCGACTTGTAACTTCTCGACTCAAGTACCACGAAACAGAGAAATATTTTTACCAGATAAACGCGCCCGATTTTGTCAGAAAATCAGAAAGTTACGTGCGAGCCTACTACTCTTTTGCACCGACATTGCGCTCAGAGTTCTCGGCCGGCGCCGCATACGGCCATCTGACCGACCGCTACAGCGAAGGCTTTGACGGTGGCACCATCGACAACCTCGGCGGTCAGGCGATTTTCAATCTCGGTCAAGTCTTTGCTTCCTGGGTGTCAAATACCTACAATAGTTGCCTGCTGCCGACGAGTGGCCACGACGTTAGAGCCACCGTCGCCGCTGTTGCCGGCACCTACCGCCCCAAGCCCGACGATGCCGCCGACCATCGCAATGTCAAATGGTTACAAGCCAGCGTTGCCGCCACCAACTACTTTGACCTCGACCGCCACATCTCGCTCGGACTTGGCGCCCGCGCCTTGCTGTCGACCCGCAAGTTGCTCCCCTCCTATAGCGCCTCAATCGTCTCGGCCGAGCCGTTCCACCCCACCGCCTCATCCTACAACTATTTCAACCCCGGTTTTCGCGCCAACTCATTTGTCACCGCCGGCGTCACCCCCGTGTGGAAAATTTCCGGCAAGTTCCAACTGCGCGGCGCCGCCCACTGCTTCATGCCGTTCCGCAAGATAATCTATGACCCCGCAAGTGACAGCGCCGCATACGACCGTTGGTTCTCCTCGCCCCAATTCTTCGGCGAACTCGAGGCCGCCGTCTCTCTCCCCTTTGGCACCGTCAGCGCCTACGGCAACTACACAACCGCCGTCGCCAGCCACTGGAACTTCGGCATCTCCATCGGCGCCTTCCTCCTCGCCCCCTCTTTCTTCTCCCGCTAATTCTTCAAGGCGTTTTAGTAAATCATTTTGCGGGTCATGCCGCCGTCAATGACGAGGTCGATGCCGTTGATGAAGTCGGCGTCAGGGGCGGCAAGAAACAGGCATGCGCGAGCGATGTCGGCAGGGCGCCCCACGCGTCGCGAGGGGTGCATCTCGTGGTCGGCCGGGGTGAGTTCGGCAACGTCACCGGTGTGTATCCATCCCGGTGAAATGCAGTTGACGGTGATGCCGAGTGGTGCGAGCGACATCATCAACGAGTGGGTCATCGAGGCGATGGCACCTTTTGATGCGCTGTAGGCAATCGAGTCGGGCTCGCTCATGATGTGGCGAGTCGACGAGATGTTGATGATGCGACCGCCGAGGCGTTGCTCCTCGGGGAGCGACATGCGGTGTTGAGAGAGCGCGTGAGCGGTCACAAGGAGCGGGGTGGCGTTGGTGTCGATGACAGTCTTGAAGTCGGCAACAGTGGTGTCGATAAACGGCTTGAAATTGCCGATGCCGACGTTGTTGACAATGATGTCGATGTCGCCCCAGGCGGCGATAACGCGCTCGATGGAGTGTCGCAGAGCGTCGGCATCGGTGACGTCGACGGGATGGAACTGTGACCCGGTTGTCTGAGCGGTCGCCGCGCCCTTGACGCGGTCAATGTCACAGAACGCTACACGGCATCCGGCGCCGATAAATGCCTCGACAATCGCGCGGCCGATGCCCGACGCGCCGCCGGTGATGTAGACGCGACGGCCTTCGAGTGGCGACGGCGCGCGACGTGTTGCCGGCGTGGCCTTGCGACGAGGCGCAAGACGGCCGGCGCGGTATTCTTCCATCTTCTTTTCCAGATAGTTGTCGGCCATAGTTATAATGTTTAGGGTGTTACAATTTCAAAGCCGCACACCTCGGTCGAGCACTCGCCAAGGGGGCCGTTGGCTTGCAATACGCCGGTGACAACCTTGATAAAGTCAACACGGGTGGTAGTAGCCGGTAGGCCGGAGGCGTCGACAAGGTCGCCGAGGTCGAGTATCGCGTTGGCCGAATAGTTTAGGAAGGAGTCGGCCGTACCGAGAACCGGGTCAAGGATATACATCATTTTGCTTTCGTCAAAGTGTCCGTTGTCGGGCAAGCGTAAACCGTTGAATGTCAACTGCTCGGTGTTTTTCCAGCAAGGGATGAACGGTTGAGTGTGATACTGGACGACGCGGTTCAAGTAGCCCTTCGTGCCGTCGCTGCATGTCCATGCGATGTATTGCTCGTCGGTGGCATCGTCGGCGGGACGGCTGTAGGTGACGGTTACTTGCTTGGCGAGGTCATAGTTTTCAGGACGCACGAGCAACCAGTCGCCGTCGTCGGGCTTGCCGTTGCCGTTGGCGTCAGCCATGACATAGACGAGCCCGGGCTCTGAGCCGGTTGTAATGGCGTTGCCAAGCACCTTGATGCGAGCGTTTCCATCTAAAGGTCGCAACAATCTGACTGTCAGCGAACCGCCCCAAGCACCAAGCGTTACCTCGCGGCCCTCGGCAAGCGATTTCTCGACGGCGCGACACATATCGGCGGCAGTCATACCTTCGGTCCACTCGGGCAACACGTTGACAAACTGGCCCGGTGCAGGGCTATAGTCAATAACCTCGACGGCGAGCGAGGAGTCGTCGCCGTCGGGGTAAATCACTTCCTCGCTTGAGTTGCAACCGGCCATCGCCAGGGTTGCAATCATCAGGATAGCGCTATGTTTCATCAATCTTTGGTGGTAGGTCCTTGAATGGTAACGGGGTCTTTCTTGGCAGGGGTGATACCGTCGCGGCGCAACAGTGCGTCGATAGTCGGGTCTTGGCCACGGAATCGACGGTAAAGGATGGCGGGATGCTCTGTGCCGCCCTTCATGAGAATGTTGGTGCGGAAAGCATCGGCAGTCTTCTTGTCAAAGATGCCGTTTTCTTCAAACATTGCAAAGGCGTCGGCATCAAGCACTTCGGCCCACTTGTAACTGTAGTAGCCGGCAGCGTAGCCTCCCGAGAAAATGTGGGAGAACTGGGGGCTGGTCATTGTGCCTTCAATCGGCTCAAACATAGCGACCGACTCGCCGGCAGCGTTTTCAAACTCGGCTGCATCGGTGACCGGAGCTTCGATTGAGTGCCACGCCATGTCGAGAAGACCGAAGTTGAGTTGGCGCAAGCAAGCGTATGCGGCGCCAAACTGTGAGGTGGTGATGATTTTTTCGACAAGTTCGGCCGGGATGGGCTCGCCGGTCTGATAATGGCGTGCAAAACCGTCGAGAAACTCCTTCTGTGTCAGATAGTTCTCGTTGAACTGAGACGGCAGTTCGACAAAGTCGCGATAAACGGCTGTGCCGGAGAGGGAGGCATACTTGGTATTGGCAAGCAATCCGTGGAGGGCGTGACCAAACTCGTGGAGGAAGGTCTCGACCTCGTAGGGAGTCAACAGCGAGGGCTTTGACTCGGTGGGCTTGGTGAAGTTCATGACGATGGAGACGTGGGGGCGCACGTTGGTTCCATCCTCGGTAATCTTCTGGTCGCGGAATCCGGTCATCCATGCGCCGGGGCGCTTGGAGGCACGCGGGAAGAAGTCGGTGTATATCACGCCGATAAACTCGCCGTCGGGGCTCATCACGTCGTATGCCTTGACGTCAGGGTGGTAAACCTCTATTTTCTCGTTGGGAACGAATGTCAGGCCATAAAGTTTGGTGGCGAGGCCAAAGACACCGTCGACCACGTTGTTGAGTTCAAAGTAGGGACGGAGTTCCTCCTCGTTGTAACTATATTTAGCCTCCTTGACCTTGTTGGCCAGGAAACTGTAATCCCAGGGGTTGATGGCGGCAACGCCGGTTGTGGCCTTGATTTCGTCAAACTCCTTTACCTGAGCGGGACGGTAGGCGTCACGCAACTCGTGAAGCAGTTTGTAGACGCCGGCGGGGTTCTCGGCCATCGTGCGCTCGAGCACATAGTCGGCGTAGGTCTTGTAGCCCAGCAGGTTGGCAATCTGACGGCGAGTGT
>JAFLTK010000059.1 GCA_022511505.1 Muribaculaceae bacterium | reverse complement strand
GCTGACGATGTCCTACACCGTTCTGGGGCTTCCGTTCTCGGCCAATTTCATCAATGTTGTACTCATTTCGGTAGTCTACATCATTTTAGCGCTGGCCATTGGCTTGCTGGTATCTACTCTCGCTGATACTCAAGTGTCGGCGGTGCTCGTGTCGGCCGTGATTTTCATGCTCCCGGTGATATTGCTGTCGGGCATGATATTCCCCATCGACAATATGCCCCGTGTTCTGCAATGGTTCTCGTGTATCATCCCGGCTCGATGGTATATCGAGGCGATGCGCAAGTTGATGGTGCAGGACCTCGCGCTCTCCTATGTGCTCAAAGACCTCGCCATCCTCGCGGGAATGGCTGTGGTCGTGCTGGCGGTTGCAGTGAGAAAGTTTAACAATATCAGATAGAAAGTCATGTCATTCAGGATATTAAGAGCATTGTTAAAGAAGGAACTGATATTGATGCGCAAAAATCCGTTTATTCCGCGCATCATCCTTGCCATGCCAATCATGATAATGTCGGTAATCCCGCTTGTCGCCACGCTTGAGGTAAAGGATGTTGGTGTGGTGGTAATCGACAACGACCGCTCGCAGTTGTCGCAACAGATTGTGACCGACCTGGCTTCAACCGGTTTTCTAAAGGTGGTTGACGTTGCCGGAAACCAAAACCGAGCCATGCGTTTCCTTGAAGACGGCAACGCCGATGTAATTCTTACCATCCCGCGCGACTACTCCAAAACATTTGGCAAAGTGAATATCGATGCCAACGGAGTCAACGCTACCAAAGGTATGCTCGGAGCAAACTACGTCGCCCAATCGGTGATGAACAGTTTGAAGCAGTATCAGTCGGCCAATGGATTTGAAGCGCCGGTCGCCTCGACAAGCGTTGTCAACCTCTTTAACCCTACGCTCGATTTCAAAAACTACATGATACCGGCGCTAATTGTCGTGCTTCTGATTATCATCTGTGGTTTCTTGCCTACGCTCAACATTGTCAGCGAGAAAGAGGAGGGAACGCTCGACGCGATGAACGTAACGCCGGTAAGCAAATTCACTTTTGTAATATCAAAACTGATACCTTACTGGGTGGCCGGTGTAATCGTTGTAACTATCGGCATGACAGTCGGTTGGGCTATTTATGGATTGGCCCCCATGGGAAATATCCTGTTGATATATCTCGCCACCGTCCTTTTCAGCCTGGTAATGTCAAGCCTCGGCGTATGGATTGCAAACATGTCTTCCACCATGCTTCAAAGCATCTTCGTCATGTTTGCATTTATTATGGTGTTTCAATTGATGGGCGGCCTGTTCACGCCCATTCAGTCGATGCCGCAGTGGGCGCAATACATCACCTACGCCATTCCGCCACGTTATTTCATCGAAATCATGCGCTCGGTCTATCTCAAGGGCACATCTCTCGACGGCCTTTGGCTACAGTTTGGCGCCCTGACCGCTTTCGCCCTCTGCCTCTCGCTAATCGCCTCCCTCTCCTACAAAAAACAGAGTTAGGCATCCCACCGCAGTTGGCGTGGGTCTCGGGAAATCGTGAATTTCTGTTACAACGTGCTTATGCAAATTTAAAACGAGGGTGTGTTCCGGCATATGGAACACACCCTCTCTCTTCAAATTGACTATAGAGAAACTATGTCAGGTCGTTGAGTGTTATCGTAGCATTAGAACTGAGGATAACCGGGATTCTGGGTATAACGACCGTAGGAGAAGTTATACTGGGCAACGGGGATGGCGAAGTATTCGCGGCCATCCTTGAACGTGGTGTTCTGATAGTAGTTGCGGTTGTCACGCTCGGCGTCAAAGTAGCGGTTCATGACTTCCTTGGCAACGCCCCAGCGCACGAGGTCATAGTAGCGTTCGCCCTCCATTGCTTTCTCGAGGCGAGTCTCGGTGCGGAGTGCCTGACGAGCATATTCCTGAGTCCAGCCGGCGGCGGGATAGAGGCCAATCTTGTAGTTGGCGGCATCCTTTGAGGGGTCGTTGAAGTCCTTGACATAGCGGCTGTTCATGGCGCGCTCGCGGATTTGGTTAATCAGAGGACGAGCCTCGTCTTGGCGGCCAAGTTCGATGAGCGCCTCGGCTTTCCAGAGGAGCAGGTCGGCGTAGCGAATGAGATGCCAGTTGAGTTTTGACAGACCGTGGCAGCCGACGAAGGTGATATTGGGGTCGTTGCGGTCGAGGATGAAGCGCTTGGTGCCGTTGTAGCCATAGACACCCGGGTCACGAGCCCAGTCATAGCCGTAGGGGCACTCGGTCCACGATTTCCAGGTGATACCGGGGCGGCCTACAACAAAGTCAAGGCGCGGGTCGACGGTCGGGGTGGTGTTGTTGACCGAGAGCGCGTGGGTCGTAGCGTCCTCGCTGATTGAAGCATAGTCGGGACGGCTCTGATAGTCAAAGACGGGGAGGCCGTTGGCGTCGGTCTGATAGGCGTTGATGAGGTCCTGGGAGGGGAGGAAGAAGCAGTCGCCGCCATAGACGGGGCCGGTGGGCTGGCAAAGTTGCATGCTCCAGTTGACGCGGCCGGCGTCGCTCGAGCCGTCGTTTACCGAATATTGCACGTCAAAGACGCTCTCGATGCCGTTGTCGCTCTCAACGCGGTCAAGGTCCTGAAAGTCAGGGAGCAAGCCGTAGCCCTGGACGCGGTCAATAAGGCTGACGACCTCGTTGAGGAGGCTCTTGTTGATGTTGACAACCTTATTGGTAGCGGGGTCTTGCTCGTAGGCCTGATAGAGTTTCACCTTGGCGGCGTAGGCAAGCGCGATGTCGCGGTTGATGCGGCCGCGGTCGCCCTGCTTGGCGGGGAGCACCTCGGCGGCAGCGAGCAGGTCGGCAGCGATGCGCGACAGGTGCTGGTCGCGGGTAAACTCGTCGTTGGGGACGTTGATATACTCGGTGGTGGGCAGGTACTCGTCCTGGTAGGGAATCTTGTTGTACATGCGGCTGAGTTCAAAGTAGAAGTGGGCGCGGAGCACTTTCATCTCGGCGATGCGTATCTCCTTGTTGGGAACTTCTTCTTCTGACACCTCGTTGAGCACTCTCAGCGCCGAGTTGCAGCGCGACACCGAGCAGTAGAGCAGGAACCACTTCTGGTCGAGGTTGCCGGTCTCGGCAGTATTGTCAAATGTCTCCATCAGGTGGATATCATAGACGTCACCGGTGCCACCGCCCCCCTTGTAGGCGTTGTCAGAGCGCACTTCGCCGTATGACCAGTTGTTGGTCGGCAGAGTGTTGGGGTGATAGCCCTCGAGGAAGCCATATAGCGAGGCGTAGGCCGAGTTGACAAGGAGGTCGATTGATTGGGGCGAGTTCATCACGCCGTCGTTGAGCGTGCCCTGGGGAGTGTTCTCCAAGAAATCGCTACATGATGTCATCAGAGCCGCACAGGCTACCGATAAAAATATCTTTGAGTATTTCATGATTGTTGTTTTAGGTTGGATGGATGATTAGAAACCAAACTGGATACCGAGGGTGAACTGGCGCGGCAGCGAGTAGGGATAACCGAGGCCTTCGGGGTCGGCGCCTTTGTATTTGGTAACTGTAAAGAGGTTCTGACCCTGGAGATAGATGCGGGCGTTGCTCATGCGCAGTTTTGAGAGGAGGTTGGCGGGAAGGGTGTAGCCAATCGAGAGGGTCTTGAGGCGCAGGAAGCTGCCGTTTTCAATGATGTAGTCGTTGCCGCCGGTTTCTTCGTTGAGGTTTGAAGTTGTCGGCGCGGGTATGTCAGAGTCATAGTAGCCTGTTTCGAGATACTTGTCGTAGGCCTGCATTGCTTCATAGAGGGCCATGCCGTGGTTGCCTGACCAGCCCTGGAAGAAGTGGGTGTAGAACTTAGAGTTGTTGTAGGCGTCGCGGATAACCGAGTTGAAGAAGAGGCTGATGTCAAACTGTTTCCAGCGAGCACCGAGGTTCAAGCCAAACTGTGCCTTGGGGAGGTCAGAGCCACACCATGTGCGGTCGTCGTCGTTGATAATGCCGTCGTTGTTAACGTCGACATATTTCAATCGGCCAACGCCGGGAGCGCCGTGCTGCACTTGATATTTGGCGACATACTCGTCGACCTCGGCCTGGGTGTGGAACACACCGTCGGTCTTATACATCATCCATGAGCCGAGGGGCTGGCCAACGAGCGAGTGACCGTCACGGCCGCCGCCATAGTTGTAGTAGATGTCGTCCATAAGGTCGGTGACCTTGTTGGTCTGATAGGTCACGTTGAAACCGATGTCATAGCTGAAATTGCGGTTGACCTGTGCCTGCCAGTTAATCTGGGCCTCGAAACCTTGGTTGAGCATTTCGCCGCCGTTGTACCACATGTAGCCACCTTCACCGACAGTTGCGATATAAGGTTTCTGAACAAGCATGTTATGAGTGTCCTTGTGGAAATAGTCGAGCGAGAACATCAACTGATTGTTGAGGATGCTGGCGTCGATACCGGCGTTCCACTGATAGGTCTTTTCCCAAGTGAGGTCGGGGTTGACCGACTGGGTTCGCTTGGCGCCTGCGCCGAGTGAACCGCCGTCGCCGGTGATGTTGTAGGAAGCCTGGTTGAGTTCGAGAGAATAGATTGAATAGTAAGCGGTGTTGGAGATAATGTCGTTACCGTTGATACCATACGAACCGCGGAGTTTGAGGTCGCTCAGCCATGTGCGAGTCGACTCCATGAAGTTTTCCTGAGAAATGCGCCAGCCGAGTGACAGCGAGGGGAACCAGTCATAGTTGTGGTCGTGGGAGAGGCGCGAAGAGGCGTCGCGGCGAATTGTCAGCGAGGCAAGATATTTGTCATCCCATGTATAATTGAACTTACCAAAGAGCGAGAACATCGAGTAGTTCTCAGCGCCTGCCCATGTTGCCTTGTTGGTTGTCACATTTTCAAGATAAGTGAAGTTGGGGTCATCGAGAATCAGACCGCTACCCTTGGCGCCGAGCCACTCTGAGTGGTCTTTCTTTGCCTCGACACCGATGAGGGCCATTACCGAGTTTTTGCCAAAGTCGATGTTATATTGAGCGGTGTTGGTCCACACCCAGTTGAGTGCCTGGCCGTTGTTCTGCTCGAGATAGTTGTTTTCGTCGCGCAACCACGCGGGAGTGTAATACTTGTGGGTTTCGTTGAAGAAGTTTACACCAAAACTGGTCTTGACAAAAAGGTTCTTGACCGGCTCGATTTGCAGCCACGCGTTACCGAGGATGCGCCAGTATTCGTTTTTATTATTGGCCTCGTTGTCGATAAGTCTGAGCAAGTTGGGGGTATCGCCGAGCACCTCGACAATTGACTCGTTATAGTTGCCGTCGACGTCAAAAGCGGCCTTGGCGGGATGTTGCTTGACAGCGTTTTCCTCGATGCCGCCGGGCGCATTGTGGGCTTTCCACCAGTTGATAGTGGCGCTGCCGCCCACTTTCAATCGATTGTTGATAAAGCCATAGTCGCTGCTGAAACGCGAGTTGATTTTCTGATAGTCGGTGCCCTTGACAATACCGTCCTGGCCAAGCCAACTGAGCGACATTGACGACGAACCGTTCTCAGAGCCTTTCGAGAGGCCGAGGGTGTAGGTCTGCATCAGGGCTGTGCGGTGGATTTCATCCTCCCAGTCGGTAGTCTGGGGAGCAACGGCAACGCCGTTGAGGTTGTTGTAACTCTGCAACTTGGGAGTGGGGCCCGAGCCATAGATGAGCGAGTTGGGGGTCATGCCGTTGTTGGCATTCTTGTAAGCGCTCCAGTAAACCTGACCCCACTGGTCGGCGTCGAGCAGGCTGAGACCCTTCTTATAGTTCTGGAGAGTCCAGGTGAGGTCAAAAGTAACATGGGTGTTACCGGCCTTTGCGCGCTTGGTGGTGATGATGATAACACCGTTGGCCGACTGTGCACCATAGATAGACGCCGAAGCAGCATCCTTCAACACCTGAATTGACTCGACATCGTTGGAGTTGATGATGGTGCTGGGATTGTCGCGGGTCATCACACCGTCGATGA
>JAFLTK010000058.1 GCA_022511505.1 Muribaculaceae bacterium | reverse complement strand
ACGATTTAAGTGAGTTTGAAAAGTTTGTGGCTAAGTTTCAGGCCGATGGTGAGTTGAATAAGGAAAGGATTATCGTATTATAGCGAAATTTATAGACCAGATTCTTGACTTCGGTGCTCTCGAGCGCTATTTTAGACCCGAAGGTAGGATGAGAGATTCGGTAGTAGCATTACCCACGATTAAGTCAAGATTAAGACTATATGCGCTTAGGCTCTCTGATAAAATATTGATTCTCGGTAATGGCGGTCATAAGACAACCCGTACTTATGCAGAGGATGACTCTTTAAGCGGATATGTCTTGACGCTTCAAAAATTTGAGGAGGTCCTTAAAGAAGGCATTAAGGATGGTTCTGTTACAATAACTGAAAATGAAATTGAAACCGATAATATATTTGAGATATGAGAAAGGCGAGAGTTTCGTTGCGTGAACTTTTAGGCGATATCAGTCCCGAAGAAAGGGCCTCGGCTCGTCTTTCGTTTCAGATTTCCAATCGGCTCGACGAGTTGATGACCCAAAAAGGGCTTACAAAGAAACAGCTTGCCGAGGCCATCGGAAAGAGACCGAGCGAGATAACGCGTTGGCTCAGTGGCGAGCATAATTTTACCATCTCGACGCTGGCTATGCTCTCGACGTTCTTTGGAGAGCCAATAATCTCGGTCACTTGAGTAGGCGGAAAGGCGGCCTTGCGTTCGGGAGTGTTTGGGGGTCACGGGCAGAATTGTTAATTTTGCAGAAAATTATCGAAAATGGAAATTGAAAAGGCTGTTTTAAACCGCTCGCGGTTGCTGCTGGGCGACGAGGCGATGGGCCGGCTTGCCGCGGCACGGGTGATAATCTTTGGCGTAGGCGGCGTCGGGTCATGGTGTGCTGAGTCGCTTGTGCGCTCGGGCATTGTCAACCTGACTATCGTCGACAGTGACCGCGTGTGTATCACCAATATCAACCGCCAGTTGATGGCGACCACGGCCACCATCGGCCAGGTTAAGGTCGACGCGCTAAAGAAGCATCTGCTGCTCATCAACCCGGCGGCGAAGATTGACGCGCGCCAGCAAATATTCAGCGCCGATACCGCCGGAGACTTTGACCTCGACAGTTATGACTTTGTTATCGACTGCATCGACTCGCTGCGCGACAAGGCGTTGCTCATTGAGTTGGCCACGCGTTCGCGCGCTCGTTTCCTGTCGTCGATGGGTGCGGCGCTCAAAGTCGACCCCACGCGTGTCAAGGTCGCCGAGTTCTGGAAGGTCGCGGGGTGCCCGCTGGCACGCGCTCTGCGTCAGCGCTTTAAGCGCAAAAAGCAGTTCCCGGCACGCAAGTTTCTCTGTGTCTACAGCGACGAGTTGCTCGAGAATCGTGGGCGCAACGAGGCGTGTGGCACCGAGCGCTGTATGTGCCCTAAAGCGACGTCGGGCCCGGGCGACGCGGCGTTGCTCAATCACGAGTGGTGCAGTTCAAAGGCGCAAATCAACGGCTCGCTGATGCACATTACGGCCATTTTTGGCCTCACGCTGAGCGGCCTCGTCATCCAAAGCCTATATAACCCGCCTGCAAAATGATTTTTGAAACGATAGAATTCTATGTGATAGCGGCGATGGTCGCGGCGGCGATTGTGGCCTATTTCAGCCGACCGGCGACCAAGGGGCCGGTGCGCCAGTTTCTGCTCGCCGGCGAGTTGTCGTCCGAGGCTGCCGGCACCGAGCGGTCGATTGAAATCAATTGCCTCGACGACGGCCGTGTAGAACTCACGCGCCACGGTGTCACCGGCGTTGGTCCCGACGGGGCGGTGTCGCTCGCCGTCACCGTCAAGGGCTTTGACGTGACGATAATCGAGCGCACGGTTGCCGGACAATGGGCACCGCTCGATGGCGTCGACGCCCGGTTTGTGCTCGACTTCCTCGGCCCGGAGTGGTATCATGTCAACTATAAAAACGAGGACACCGGGCAGATGGCCGTGTTGACGCTCCACGTGCGCCCCGGCATCCACATCGTCAAGCCGCTACAGTAAGATTTGCTTGCCGCGGCAAGCAAAAATCGGAAAATTTGCATGGTGGAGCATGCAAATTCTTGGAAAATTGCTTGCTGCAGCAAGCAATTTTTATTAACTTTGTGGCCCAATCAGATTTTCAGCAGTTATGGAAAGGCTATTTCAAGTGCAAGAACGCAGACTCGCCCGGACATCCTTGGAGATTGTCAGGCAGATGATTAACCTCATCAACTGGGACGACCGGTTGATTTCAATCCGCGGGTCGCGTGGCGTTGGCAAGACGACGCTCATGTTGCAGTACATAAAGATGAACTACGGGCAAGGCACGCGGAAGGCGCTTTATTGCACTCTTGATAGTTTCTATTTCAACAATCACTCGCTGCTGGATCTGACCGAGGAGTTTTATCTTCACGGAGGTCGGCATCTGTTTGTGGATGAGGTGCATAAATACCCCGGTTGGCACAAGGAGATTAAAGAAATATATGATGCATATCCCGACCTTAGGGTTGTCATTTCGGGTTCCTCGATGCTACACCTGCTCAACAGCGACACCGACCTGTCGCGGCGGTGTCTGCCATACTATATGCCGGGATTGTCGTTGCGGGAATATTTGAGATTTTACAAGGGAATTTCGTTGCCATCGGTAAAACTTGACGAGTTGATGGCCAATCCCGGTGAGATAGCCGCGGCGGTAACTGCGGTTTGTTCGCCGGTGGCTGTCTACCGGGAGTATTGCCGGGAGGGCTTTTATCCGTTCTACAATGGCAACAAAGAGGACTATTATCTGAGGATTGAAAATGTGGTTAATTTCATTGTTGAACAGGAGTTGCCACTGCTTGCCGGATTGCAGAGCGGTTATGCGCGGAAGATAAAAGCGATGCTCGGCGTTCTGGCTACGTCAAAGCCTTTCGCCCTTGATGTCTCCAAAATGAGCCGGATGCTTGAACTAAATCGGGAGACTGTTATGACCTATCTGCATCTGCTCGAAAAGGCCGATTTGCTCTATCTGCTTTATAGCGACGTGACATCTGTCAAACGACTGCAAAAGCCTGACAAAGTGTATCTTACCAACCCGAATCTGCTGACTGCGCTGGCAAGTGATAACGTCGACGAGGGCAATATGCGGGAGACGTTTGTCGTGTCACAAGTGTCGCCCTTTTTTAAGGTTGAATATGGCAAAGAGGCCGGAGACTTCATCATCGACGGGCGGTGGCGCGTCGAGGTTGGAGGTGCTAAAAAAGGTTTCTCGCAGATTGCCAACCTGCCTGATTCATATATCCTTGCCGACAATATAGAATATCCCTCCGGAAACCGACTTCCGCTGTGGTTGATGGGTTTTCTGTATTGATTTTGCTGGATTTGTATGGTGGAGCATGCAAATTCTTGGAAAATTGCATGGTGGAGCATGCAAAAATGGCTCTAAGAAGAGATAAACCCGCTGTCATGGCATGGCCTTGTCAGCGGGTTTTAGTTTGGAGGAGCCGATTGATGGTGGTTACATGTCGAGGGTCGGGTCGACATCGGGGGTGTCATACCACTTGCTATACATCAAGTAGTTGTGGGCTATTTTCTGGTTGAGTTCGCGGGCCTGGGCCGGGTCGACCATCTTGATGAAGCGGGCCGGTGCGCCTCCCCACATTTCGTTGGGGCCGATGACCGTGCGCGACAGAACGACCGAGCCGGCGGCAACCAATGCGCCTTCGCCAACGACGGCGTCGTCCATAACGACGGCGC
The DNA here is from genome assembly GCA_022511505.1 of Muribaculaceae bacterium. Lineage (GTDB taxonomy): Bacteria > Bacteroidota > Bacteroidia > Bacteroidales > Muribaculaceae > HGM05190. Next base: position 2,293 of record JAFLTK010000058.1, on the reverse strand, counting down.
CCATGCCGATAAGGGCATAGTCGTGGATTTTGGCGCCGTGGATGGTGACGTTGTGGCCTATGGAAACGTCGTTGCCAATTTCGATTGTCGACTTGCGGAAGAGGGTGTGGAGCACCGAGCCGTCCTGGATGTTGACGCGGTTGCCGATGGTGATGGTGTTGACGTCGCCGCGCAGCACGGCGTTGAACCAGATAGAGCACTGGTCGCCGATGGTGACGTCGCCAACGAGCGTGGCGTTTTCGGCCAGGAAACATTCTTGGCCTACGCGCGGTGTGAAACCGCGAACGGGGATTATATATGCCATTGGTATAGTGGAATTTATAGTGAATTGTCAGTCGCGCAACAGGGGAGCGGTCTTTTCTTCGAGCCAGCGACGAGCGTCGGCCGATTCGAGGGCCGGCGTCAGCAGTTCGCGAACTTTTTTGTGATATTCGTTGACCCAGATGATTTCCTCGTCGGTCATAATCGACAGGTCAAAGAGGTTGCGGTCAAAGGGGAACAGGGTGAGTGTCTCGAAGCCGTAGAAATCGCCCATTTCGGTCGACATGATTGGGACAACGAGTGTCAGGTTCTCGCAACGGATACCCCATTTGCCGGCGCGGTAAATGCCGGGTTCGTTGGATGTTACCATGCCCGGAGTGAGGGGTGCGGGGACATACAGAAGCGAGATGCGTTGCGGCCCTTCGTGGACGTTGAGGAAGTGTCCCACGCCGTGGCCGGTGCCGTGAAGGTAGGTCAGGCCGTCTTTCCAGAGGAATTGGCGGGCGAGGGCGTCGAGTTGGAGGCCGTGGGTTCCGCGGGGGAAGATGGCGGTGGCGAGAGCGATATGACCCTTCATGACGAGGGTGAAGTCGCGGCGCTGGCGCTCGGTGGGAGTGCCGACGGCGATGGTGCGGGTGATGTCGGTGGTGCCGTCAAGATATTGCGCGCCCGAGTCGATGAGCAACAGGTTGTTGCCGTCGATAAGGGCATTGGTGTTTTCGTCGGCCTCATAGTGTACAATGGCGCCGTGGGGACCCCAACCGGCGATTGTGCCAAAACTTTCGTCATAGAAAAGCGGCTGGCGGGAGCGGTGGTCGCGCAAGATGTTGGCGACGTCGATTTCGCTCAGGTGACCCTCGGCGGCGCGACGCTCGATTTCCATGAATGCGCCGACAAGGGCCACTCCGTCGCGCGTCATCGCTGCACGGATGCCTTCAATCTGGCTGTCGTTTTTGCATCCCTTGAGCGTGGCGACGGCCGACGTGCCCTCGAGGGCGCGGTCGCCCAGAATCGACGATAGGGTAGAGGCGGTTTGGGCCGTCGAGATGTGGACTTTCAGTGTCGATGGGAGGGCGGCGAGGAATGAGGCGATGGTATCGTAGGGGGCGACCTTGACGTTGGCCTCTGCGAGGTGGTCGGCAACCTCGGGTGTAATCTTCACGGGGTTGGTAAACAGCGTGTTGCCGGCAGTAGGGGAGAGGAACAGGAACGCGGTCATCACCGGGTTATAGGTGACGTCGCGCGAACGCAGGTTCAGCGTCCAGGCAATTTCGTCGAGGGGCGAGATGAGGATGGCGTCGGCACCGGCTGCCGTGGCGGCATCGGTGACGGCTTTAATCTTGTCGGCGGCCGAGACTCCGGCATATTTGACGTCGTGGACAATCGCCGGGGCGGCGGGAAGCGCGGGGCGGTCGGTCCAGATGCTGTCGATGGGAGCAAAGTTGACATCGACCGTGATACCCTTGGCGGCAAGGGCTGTCTCGAGGCGGCGGATGGCGTCGACGCTGAACAGCATGCCGTCGACCCCAACGCGGCTGTCGGCAGGGAGAGTGGCCAGCAGGTAGTCCTCAATCGACGGAGTGTCGGGCAATCCTTCCTTCATCAGAATGATTCCGGTGCCCTCAAGTTGGTCAGCCGCCTGAAGGAAATAGCGGGAATCGGTCCACAGCAGGGCGGCGTTGGCAGTCAGAACGAGGGTGCCGGCGCTGCCGGTGAAACCCGAAAGAAAGCGGCGCACCTGCCAGTGGGAAGCGAGATATTCGCTCTGGTGTGGGTCGGTCTGGGGAAAGATGGCGGCGTCCACACGGGCATCGGCCATCAACTGTCTCATTTGGTCGAGACGCGAAGGTATTGTATTGCTCATTATATATAATGTGTAGTTATTATTGGCGGGGTTAATAGGCCGTGCCTAAATCAACTGCAAAAATAGTAATTTGCCATAAAAACACCAAACCCACTACGCCTGATTGCCGGGAACGGAGGAATCAGAAGGTCTCGATAACAACACTAACAACACTAACAACACTAACAA
>JAFLTK010000229.1 GCA_022511505.1 Muribaculaceae bacterium | reverse complement strand
CCACCAGTCGCGGCGCCGGTGTAGATACCCCAGTCGTTGCCATCGGCGGTATCACCGAGGCCGACGTTGACCCGCTCATGGCTACGGGCGTCAACGGCATTGCACTCTCGGGCACAATCATCAACGCCACTTCGCCCGTCGAGACAACCCGCGCCATCATCTCCACCCTCAACAAATATCGAAAAAACAATCTTGACACCTAATATAATCAACAAATGAACAACGACATTCTGAATATTGGCGGTAGAGAGTTCAAGAGCCGCCTTTTTGTCGGGACAGGCAAATTTGCGTCCGACGACATGATGCTCCGCGCCATCCTCGCCTCAAAGAGCGAGATGATTACCGTGGCGATGCGTCGCGTTGACCTTCAGGATACCGAGACCGACCATATATTGAGCCACATAAATCGCGACCATGTTCAACTGTTGCCCAACACGTCGGGCGTCAGAAACGCCGAGGAGGCTATTCTTGCCGCCAAACTGAGCCGCGATTGCTTTGAAACCGACTTTATCAAACTTGAAATTCACCCCGACCCAAAGTATCTGCTTCCCGACCCCGTCGAGACATTAAAAGCCACCGAAGTCCTTGCTCGCGAAGGATTTAAGGTGTTACCCTATATCCAGGCCGACCCGGTGCTGTGCAAGCGTCTTGAGGATGTTGGCACTGCCGCCGTTATGCCCCTCGGCGCTCCCATCGGCACCAACTTGGGCCTGCGCACGCTTGATATGCTCGAGATTATCATCGCCGAGAGCCGTGTCCCGGTGGTCATCGATGCCGGTATCGGCGTCCCCTCCCACGCCGCCCACGCCATGGAAATAGGCGCCGACGCCGTTCTGGTCAACACCGCCATCGCCGTTGCCGCCAACCCCGTCGAGATGGCTATCGCCTTTGACGAGGCCGTAAAGGCCGGCCGACGCGCTTTCCTCGCCGGACCGGGCGCTACATCATCAGTGGCAAGCGCTACTTCACCCCTCACTTCATTCCTTGATTTTTAAGCCTAAATACCAATGAACGTTAACAATATTGACCTTACAGGCTACCCCGGTAGCGAAAAAATATATATTCCCGGCAAGATGCACGACATCAGCGTCGGCATGCGTCAAGTCAACTTAACTCCCACCGTGTCAATGATTAACGGCGAGCGAACCATGCGCCACAATGACCCGGTTGTTGTCTATGACACCAGCGGCGTGTTCACCGACCCGACCGTTGCGGTCGACATCAACGCCGGTATTCCCCGCCTGCGCGAGCCCTGGAACGCCAAGCGCGACGACCTCGAGCAACTTGACGGCATCACCTCTGAGTATGGCCGCGAGCGCCTCGCCGACAAGTCGCTTGACGCCATCCGCTTCCCGGTTCAGCACAAGCCGCTGCGCGCCAAAGAAGGCCGACGCATCACCCAGATGGCTCTTGCCCGCGCCGGCGTCATCACCCCCGAGATGGAGTATGTAGCCATTCGCGAGAATCTAAACAACAGCGACCTCGGCATCGAGAGCCACATCACCCCCGAGTTTGTTCGCGACGAGATTGCCGCCGGTCGCGCCATCATTCCCGCCAACATCAACCACCCCGAGGCCGAGCCTATGATTATTGGCCGCGCGTTCTCGGTTAAGCTCAACACCAACATCGGTAACTCGGCCCTGTCGTCGGGCATAGAGGAAGAGATTTCCAAAGCCATCTGGAGCTGCTATTGGGGCGGCGACACGCTGATGGACCTCTCGACGGGCGACAACATCCACGAGACCCGCGAGTGGATTATACGCAACTGCCCCGTCCCCGTCGGGACCGTCCCCATCTACCAAGCCCTCGAGAAGGTCAACGGCCGCGTCGAGGACCTGACTTGGGAAATCTATCGCGACACTCTCATCGAGCAGGCCGAGCAAGGCGTTGACTACTTCACTATCCACGCCGGAGCCCTGCGCGCCCACGCCGACATGATTCCCGAGCGCCTGACAGGCATCGTTTCTCGCGGCGGCTCGATTATGACCCGCTGGGCAGTGCTCCACAACGCCGAGAACTTCCTCTATACCCACTTCGACGAGATTTGCGAAATTCTCGCGGCCTACGATGTCGCCGTCTCGCTCGGTGACGGCCTGCGCCCCGGCTCTATCCACGATGCCAACGACCGCAGCCAGTTCCTCGAGCTCGATGTCCTCGGCGAACTGACCCGCATCGCGTGGAAACATGACGTTCAGGTTATCATCGAAGGCCCGGGTCACGTCCCCATGCACAAGATTCGTGAAAACATGGACCGCCAGTTGTCGTCGTGCCACGAAGCCCCGTTCTACACCCTCGGCCCGTTGACAACAGACATCGCCCCCGGCTATGACCACATTACATCGGCCATCGGCGCCGCTCAAATCGCGTGGCTCGGAACCGCCATGATTTGTTATGTCACCCCCAAGGAGCACCTTGCGTTGCCCAACCTCGAGGACGTGCGCAACGGCGTCATCGCCTACAAAATCGCCGCCCATGCCGCCGACATCGCCAAGGGGCACCCCGGCGCCGAGGTGCGCGACAACGCCATGAGCCGTGCCCGCTACGAGTTCCGCTGGAAAGACCAGTTTAACCTCTCGCTCGACCCCGACCGCGCCAAGCAATACTATGTCGAGAGCCATCAGGGCGACGACCATTTCTGTACAATGTGCGGCCCCAACTTCTGCGCCATGAGAATCTCACAGGCCGTGGCCGACGATTGCGCAAAATAGTAATTTATTGTTGATGATGTTGATGTTGTTGATGAAGTCAGCGACATCAATAAAAACAATAACAACACTGACAACAATAAAAACAATAACAACACCAACAACATCAACAACACTAAACTTGAGCCCGCTCAAGTTGAGTAGAATATGTTTTACGACGAACTTAAGAAATATGACTGGGCCGAGACTACCGCAGCGATAGCCTCCAAGACCCTGACCGACGTTGACCGCGCCCTGACCAAGACGCGTCTCGACATCGACGACTTCATGGCGCTCATTTCGCCCGCGGCCGCCCCGCGTCTGGAGCAGATGGCCGCCCTGTCGCGGCGCCTGACTCTGTCGCGCTTTGGCAAGACTATCTCGATGTACATACCCCTATACGTCTCCAACGCCTGTACCAACCACTGTGTCTACTGCGGCTTCAATCATTCCAACCCCTTGACGCGCGTCACTCTCGACCTCGAGCGCGTGGTTCTGGAGTGTGAAGCCATCAAGCGCCTCGGGCCGTTTGAGAACCTGCTGATAGTCAGCGGCGAGTTCCCCTCGCTCAATGGTGTCAACTACCTCGAGAAAGTGCTTCAGACCGCCCGTCCCTACTTCAACAACATGACCATCGAGGTCATGCCGATGAAACAACGTGACTACGCTCGCCTCGTTGACAGCGGCCTCAACGGCGTTGTCTGCTTTCAGGAAACCTACAACGAAGCCCGCTATAAAGACTACCATCCGCGTGGCATGAAGTCTATATTTGAGTGGCGCGTCAACGGCTTTGACCGCATGGGAGGCGCCGGCGTCCACAAAATAGGCATGGGAGTGCTTATAGGCCTCGAAGACTGGCGAACCGACGTCGTCATGATGGCGCGCCATCTGCGCTACCTGCGCCGCCATTATTGGCAGACGCGCTATAGCGTCAACTTCCCCCGCCTCTGCCCCGCCGAGGGCGGCTTCCAGCCCCGGTTTCCGATGAGCGACCGCGAACTCGCCCAACTGACCTTCGCCTTCCGCATCTTTGACCACGACGTCGACATCTCCTACTCGACCCGCGAGCGCCCTGACTTCCGCGCCAACATGATGTCGCTCGGCGTCACTTCCATGAGTGCCGGCAGCCACACCGACCCCGGCGGCTATGTCGACGCCGAACTCCACCCCGACGACCATGAGCTCGAGCAGTTCAAAATCACCGACGATCGCCATCCCCTTCAGGTCGCCGCCCAAATCAGCGCTCTTGGCTACGAGCCCGTCTGGAAAGACTGGGACCGCTCCTTCGACTAAACCAGATTAAATCATTCAATAATAGATTCAAAAAGAGGTTCTGTAAACAAATATAAGAGAGCAGGCTCGCCACTCCCGGCGAGCCTGCTCTTTGTTAAAGGATAGGAGCGATAGATGCCCTATGTCGTAAATATGTCCATGAATTGCGGTTACTTCACGATGACCTTGGTCGTGGAGTTGCCCTGGCGACGGATATAGATGCCGGGGGTGGCGGTGTCGTTAACGCGTATGCCCTGCAGGTTGTAAAACTCGACGGCGGCGGCGTTTACTCCGTCGACCTCGATGTTGCTGACGCCGGTCACCTTTCCGTCATTTACGGCGAGGTAGTTCTCGGAGTGTATTGTGCCATCGTCTTTGCGAGCCTGAACGTGAATTGAGGCGCCTTCATAGTCGGCAATATTGACAACCATGTAGGGAAGCTCGTTTTCGTGCTTGGTAAAGTCATCGTCGGCATCAATTGTAGTGGGAGCGACGGGGTCAATGCGACGATAGTGGAGCGTAGTGCCCTCGGGACCAACAAACGTGATTGTAGACTCGGTGTTCTGCCAGGTTAGAGTCTCGGGATAGATGATCTGAATTTTGCCGGGATTGGTTACACCATCTTTAAACTCGGCGCGCAACTGCGACGAGCCATAGCTCTGACCGTTGTCATATTTGCGCTGGATTGTCGTGGCCTTGAGGTCGGCGGCAACGGCATTGTCCAGCGTCGGGGTGGCGCTGTAGTAGAGGGGATAGTCTATGGCGAGGGTGAAGTAGAGGTAGCCGCTGACACTCGACGAGACGGCGCCTGTCTTGGCGTCGACAGTGGCCTTGACGGCATCGGTCTTACTAAATGCTATCTTGCCCTCGTTGAGCTGAACGTTCTTGTAGTCAGAAGGATAAGGCGCTTGAATATCGGCCATTGCACCCGAGGCATTTCTGAGCAGGTAGACATTCTTGTCGGCGGGACTCATTATGTCAAGCCAGTTGAACTGTGACACGGGCGCGGCCTTGTAGTTGGTAAAGAGGAATTGAGCGGCGCCGTCCATTGTGACAGATTCGGGGAGCTTGGCGAGTTCATATTGAGTATCGCCGGTAGCCGTCGCGCTGACTTCCATTACGGGCGCGGGGAAAAGGACCTCGAGGTCGGCCTTCTTGATTTCGTAGGGCACACCGATAGTACCTTCACCTGCGGGAACGACGTTGAGAGTGATGGCGTCGCCGGCGGGTATGCCGAGGTAGGTAATGGTACCGGTGGTCGAGGTGATGGTGCCGAGCGAGGTTGTGCCTGCTTTGATTTCGTATGAGCCGCAGTCGCTCGGGTCGTTGAGCTCGAAGCTGACAGCAATTGCGTTTGCCTTCTCGGTCGTGCCAACCTTGGCGGTACTTTCAACGAGACTAAGTGTCACGTTTTCAAACGATACGGGAGTAACCATAGCGCCGCCCTTTTCGGTAACGGGAACGTAGTGAAGTTTCAGCACCGGGACGTGGCTCCAGGTGTTCTTGGGGTAGCCGTTGCCTCCGTTATAGGCGCTTGCAAAGGTTTCTTTATCGCTTGCCATGTTGATGCCCTGAACGCCGTTGGTGCTAACGGCAGCGGTGGCGTTTACCCAGGTTTCACCGCCACAATCGGCCTCGGTTACAAAGGTCATAAGCAGCGAGTTGCCTTCATAGGTGATAGGGTCGTCGAGGTGAATGGTGACGGGGTAGAGACCACCTTCGCCCCATGTGAACATTTCCCACTCGTCTTCAGTGAAGTCAACGGTTACGCTACCTTTAAACTCTTCGCTGTACTCCATCCACGTGATATTGCCGGAAGAATCTTTGGGGAACTCGGTCGCGAAGGTATTCTGGACATAGACGGTCGTTTCAAATTGCTCACCGTTATAGAAATACATTCCATCTTCGGCCGACACGAGGAAGGTAATATCTTGAATCTCGGCCTTTGTTACCTCGGTGCCGTTGATTTTGTTGAGACCGTTGAGTTCGACGGAGGTGTAAAGAGCCTGAGTACCGCTATGGGCGTATGCACCGTCAAAGGGCATGAAATCGGCGGTGCTACCGGTTTCAATCACGGGGTTGTTGAAGTCGCCAACCTCAAAGTCAGCCGGCTCGCCACGAACGATCTCGGGAGCAGGCGGACCCTGAACGACCTCGTCATAGGTGAACTGGATAGCAGGCAGGAATGTCTCGGCACTTGTCCCGCCTGTTCCAACCCAGAGATCTTTGTTATCTCTGACGAATAATGTTTTCACACCATTTTTAGGATCGAGGCCAAAGCTACCACCGTCATAATACAAGTCTTCTGTGCCGTTGCTCTCGCTTTTCCAAGTTAAAAGTAGACTGCCGCCCTCATAGACAATAGGTTCGCTCAACTTGATGGTTACATGTAGACCGGTCTCATAGGTCCCGTAACCGCCATATTCAAGAAAGTCATGCCATTCATCGGAATAGTCGCCATCAACGGTAACCTTGCCTGAAATTGCTTTTGAATATTCAAAGAACACCTGTTTACCATCGCTATTCAGTGGGAATGACGTAGCGGTAGTATTTTCAACATAAACGGTAACATCAAAGGAAGCTCCTGAGAAATAGTTCTCCATACCACCGGTAAGGATAATCGAAACTTCTGAGATAGAGGCTTTAGTTATCGAGCCATCGGAGCCAACTTTATAAAGATCATGGAGCTCGTCGTAGGTATAGAGGGTTTGGCAATCAGACGTTGAAGCGTCAAGCGCTATTGGCCTTTGGGAATAGGAACCTGCATCGCCAACCGACTTGGGGTTGGAGTAACCATAATCAAACTCTTTGGCCTGGGGCGCGAGGGCCGCCAGGGCAAGAGCCGTTGTCAATAATATTTTCTTCATAGAAATTGATATTGGAAACGATTGGTTGAATTATTTGATAATCACTTTCTTAACCTCGTTGCCTTGGCGACGGAGATAGATACCGCCGGTGGGGTTGGCAACTTGCATGCCCTGGAGGTTAAAGTAGACGGGTGTCGATGTCTCGCCGACTACCGACGCGATGCCGCTGTTGGCGCCCTCGGTGTAGTAGAACTTGGTGACGGGGATATACTTCTCGGGGCCCATGTAGGGAAACTGGAACTTTGTGGCATATATATCCTCAAAAGTCTCGTCGTCACGGTCGCTACACATCATCATCATGTTATAGCTATCGGTGCCCATGGCGTAGGTGCACAGGGTGTTGACCTCCTCGTCGTTGGTGCGAACGCATGAGATAGTCACCAGCAGGTTCTCGCCCTCATACTGCATCGGTTTGTCGAGCACAAAATGAAATTCCTGATCCTCCATGTAGTAGAACTCGCCAACGTAGTCAACCTTGGAGCACGACGAGGTCGTGTCATAGATTTTCCACAGATATTTCTCAGTGTCTTCCTTCTTGACAAACTCCTTATCCTCAATGTTTTGGATATATAGCGTCAAGTCGGCTTCAACGTAGCCAAAAGAGCCCTCGTCGCCCATCTTGAACACAATCTCGGTGATGGCACCGTTGTCGTCGGCCAAGGGTTGAAGATATTTGGCGTCATAGATGATTTGCAGGCCTGAATAGCGGGTATAGAAGTTGACCGGGGCTTTTTCCCAGAATGAGCCGGCGCCCATCTTGAACTCGGCGGTACCGGGGTTCTCAAATTCACCGACACAAAATGATTTCACGCTGTCTTCGCTGTCGGCTGTCTCCTGAGTTCGGGCAACAGGAACAACGGCCGCCATGATGGCTGCAAAAAGTAATAGTTTTTTCATAAGCTATTGTTTTATAGGTTATAGTAAGTGATAATGTGTCATTTAACCAGCATCTTGCTGACGTCGGTCCCTTGGCGACGGATATACAGGCCCGGGGAAAGCTCGCCCGAGACTTTGACACCGCGCAGGTCAAAATACTCGACCTCCTCTGTTCTATCGGTTTTGACCGCTTCTATTCCTGACAATGGTAGGTCGACATACTCAAGCGCTGAGTAATCAGAATAGTAGACGTCATAATCCCAGTCGTCGAACGGATCATTGTAAACAACCGATATCGCCATCACGTCGTATGCAAGATGGCAAGCGCCGTCAAGAAACTTCATGTCATAGAAACCGTGGGAAGTGATGCCCGAATCTTCAGGTGTTTCAACCGTCTCGATTAGACGCAACACGGTGTCGCCGGCCTTGAGATTTTGCACAATCTCGATGTCGTCGAGGAAGTCCCACTTGTCGGCATACTCCATGTCGGGGTCGTTCTGGACTCCAAAGTCAACAAAGGTCAGATATGTGTCATGGCAACCGCAAGTGAACTCGACCGAGAACTCGTTGAGTCCGTTTGTTGTCAAATACAACTCTTTGGTTTCCTCCTTTGTGCCGGTTGCTGTCAATTTCACCATCGCGCCGGCATAGCCCGCAACCGACAGGTTGACGGTGAAGCGGCCCTCGTCGTTGGTAAGGTCAATATAGGGCGAATAAACGATGCCGCCAACCATTCCGCGCGCAAACAGTGGCAAATACCCCTGCCAGTCGGGCGTGTCGACCATGTCATAGTCGGCAAGATTCACATAATACTCGTCGGGGAAATAAGGCTCGATAAATGTGCCGATTTCTACACCCGAGAAACCCTCATAGAGCACAGTGTAAGTGCCCGATTCGGTAACAGTAATCGGCTCAAACGCAGTTACTTGATAGAGGCTTGCTCCGGGAGTCGCTTTCCAGTTGGCTGTAAAACCGGTCGGAGTAACATCGGTGGCGGGAAGTGTTTGTGGCACCGACGACGAGGCCTTGCGGGCAACCGCCTTGCGAGGAATATCTCGGCCGATAACACCTTTCTGTGGCGCGGCCGTGGCAGCCACACTGCCCATTAACATCAGGGCTAACAAAAAGTAGAATTTTTTCATAAAAAATAATTAAGTGATATGGTGCTTGCAAAAGTATATCTTTTCTGTAATTTTTGCAACAAAAAGAAGAAAAATAACAGAAATTTGCTTTGATTTAATAGTTTTCGTGATAAATAAACGCCATCTAAGATGTTTTTGACGGCACTTATCTAAATAACAAATGTGGGCTTAACTTTCAAATCGATTGCAAAATTACCCCTATTTCACGCCGCTTGAAATACCCAAAAATAAGTAATTTAAGAATCGATGCTAATCTTATATTGGGGATTTTTACAGGGGATGGCAGGAAATTCGAGATTTTTCATTAATTTTGCACCCTGATAAAAATCTACAATAATGGCAACAACTCTTATTTCTACCGATTACAATTTTCCGGGTCAAACTGCCGTCTACCACGGCAAAGTGCGTGATGTCTACACCATCAACGATGACCTGCTGGTAATGATTGCAACCGACCGCATCTCGGCGTTTGACGTTGTGCTTCCCAAGGGAATCCCCTACAAAGGGCAAGTTCTCAACCAAATCGCAGCCTACTTCCTTGATTCTACGGCCGACATCGTTCCCAACTGGAAATTGGCTTCGCCCGACCCGATGGTTACCGTCGGCAATCGTTGCGAGGGATTTAAGGTTGAAATGATTATCCGCGGCTATCTGACCGGCAGCGCATGGCGCGACTACAAGGCCGGTGCCCGCTCGCTCTGTGGTGTTGAACTTCCCGAGGGAATGGTTGAGAACCAGGCTTTTCCCGGCGGCCCCATCATCACGCCGACAACCAAGGCCGACGAAGGTCACGACATGAACATCTCGCGCGACGAAATCATCGCTCAGGGTATAGTATCGGCCGAGGACTATGAGGTCATGGAGCGCTACACTCGCGCGCTGTTTCAGCGCGGAAGCGAGATGGCTGCCGAGAAGGGTCTCATCCTCGTCGACACCAAATATGAATTTGGCAAACGCGACGGCAAGGTTATTCTGATTGACGAAATCCACACCCCCGACTCGTCGCGCTACTTCTATGCCGACGGCTATGAGGAGCGCCTTGCAAAGGGCGAGCCCCAGCGCCAGCTGTCAAAAGAGTTCGTGCGCCAGTGGTTGATTGAAAACGGCTTCATGGGCCGTCCCGGCGAAGTTGTACCCGAGATGACCGACGAGTTCTGTGAAAGTGTTTCAGAGCGCTACATCGAGCTCTATGAGCACATCACCGGCCGCAAGTTTGTCAAAGCCGACGAGCACGACTTGACCGACCGCATCGCCTCCAACGTCTTGACCTGTCTTGACAACCTTTAATTGATGGGGCCCGAGATTGAAGAAATAAAACCCTACGGGATGACCGAGGGCGCCAAAGGGGAGCAGGTGGAGCGAATGTTTAACAGCATCGCTCCATCCTACGACCTCATGAACCGCGCCATGACGCTTGGCATCGACAAGTTGTGGCGTCGCAAGGCCGTCAAGATGATAAAAGCCCGGGGGACGACAAAAATTCTCGACGTGGCGACCGGCACGGGCGACCTGGCGTTGCTGATGGCCCGCAAACTCGACCCAATCTCGGTCATCGGCATCGACCTGTCGGCCCGCATGATAGAAATCGGCCGACGCAAGATTGCCGACAGCGGCTTGGGCGATGTTGTCAAACTGACCGTTGGCGACTGCCTTGACCTTGCCTACCCCGACGAGACTTTTGACTGTGTCACCGTTGCCTACGGCGTGCGCAACTTCGAGGACCTGCGTCGCGGCTATAGCGAGATGTTCCGAGTGCTCCAACCCGGCGGCATGATATGTGTCATCGAGTTGTCGACACCACGGTCAAATATCGTGCGCCCTATCTACAACATTTACAGCATGAAAATCATCCCGGCAATAGGGAGAGCAGTCTCTCGCGACCCCAAGGCCTACACCTACCTGCCGCTATCGATTGCTGCCGTGCCCCAAGGCGATGACATGCTCGCCATCATGGCCGACGCCGGGTTTGTCGACACCCGTTGCAGGACGTTGACCCTCGGTGTCTGCTCCATCTATACCGCCGTCAAGCCGGCTGCCGACAGTTCGGCTGACTCCTAACTCCGCTTGCTCTTACACATTAGACTATAATGAAGACCCTATACCTCTTTCTCCTGACACTGCTTGTTGCCATCGGCGCCCGGGCCGCCACCCCCATCCGCGGGGTGTGTCAAGTCGACTCGACAGCCATGACAGCGTTCGTGCGTCAATACAACCCGAACTTTGACCCCGCTATCGCCCGCGCTTTCCACGAGATAGGCAACCGCTATGGCATCCGCGGCGACATCGCCCTGTGTCAAGCCATTCTCGAGACCGGCTGGTTCCGCTTTGACAACGGCACCGCCGTCGCCCCGTCCCAACACAACTACTGCGGCATGGGCGTCATCAAGACCGGCGACTCAGGGTGTAACTTCGAGTCGGTCGAGGCCGGTGTCACGGCCCTGATTCAGCACCTATATGCCTATTGTTGCAGTGACGAACTGCCCGAGGGCGAGGTCATCATTGACCCCCGTTACAAACTTGTCAAGCGAGGTTCGGCCCCATGCTGGGAAGACCTCGTGGGCCGCTGGGCAATGAACACCGCCTACGCCGTCAACATCCTCATCAACTACGAGCGGCTCACGCGCCACGCCGGCAACCGGTAAGAAATATCCCCACCCCCTAAAACCTATACGCCATGACCACCACACCCCCCTTTGTAGTTACAATCGGACGCCAGTTTGGCAGCGGCGGACGCCAAATAGGTCGTCTCGTTGCCGAGCGTCTCGGCATCCCGTTCTATGACAAGGAGTTGCTCGCCGAGGCGGCACGCGCGTCGGGCGTCTCAATCGAGTTCTTCGAGAAACGCGACGAGCGCCAGCCATCGCTACTGAGCGGCATCTTCTCGTTCTCAATGGGACATATCCCCGTCGGCTACTACACCGGCCTGTCATGCGTCTCTGACGACGGCATCTACTGCGCCTACGCCGACTTCATCCGACAACTCGCCGCCACACGGTCATGTGTCATCGTCGGTCGCACGTCCGACTACATCCTGCGCGACAATCCCCGCTGTATCAACATCTTCCTCCACGCACCAATAGACTCCTGCGTCGACCGCATCCTCAGCCGCGAGGCCGTCAAAGACCGCCGCGCCGCCGCCAATCTCGCCCGCAAGATGAACAGCCTCCGCGCCGCATATTACAACTTCTACACCGACAAAACCTGGGGCGACGCCTCCTCCTATCACCTTTCAATCGACTCGTCCACTCTACCCCCCGAGAAAATCGCCGACCTCATCGTCGACTATGTAAACCACTACCTCGCTGCCGCCCGCTAAAAAAACAACCGTTTTAGGTTGTTTCTTCAAAAAACAACCGTTTTGGGTTGTTTTTCCAAAAAGCAACCATTTTGGGTTGCATGATATAGAATTTTGCATTAAATTTGATTAAGATTTATCAAAGGAAACTACCCCTGAGATAAACCATTTTCAGCGGGGGCGGGGATTATGGGGGCAGTCGTTGCCGTGAGTGTCGCAACGGTCGCAGGGGTTGCCGCGGCGGCGCGTTGCGCGGATGATTGCGGCCACGACGGCGGCGGCGATGACGATGCCGACGATGATGAGTTGCAGGGTGTCGCTCACGATTTTTTGAATTGTTTTTTAATGGCGGCGTTGAGTTTACCGGGGGTGAGGTCGGCGGCAAAGCGGTCAAACGATAGTAGCATGTCACAACCTTCGCGGAAACGACTGCAACCGTAGGCGGTGCGACCTTTGATGATGTGCCCTTGGCCGCATTTGGGGCAGACGATTTGCTCAAGGCGAGTGACGCGGGGAGCCCGCGGTTTGGGCGGTTTTGGCGTATCGTTCGTGGCGGAAGACGGCGCCGAGTCGTCGCCTTTTTTGCCTTTAGTGTTTGGACCGACTACTTCAATGCGTCGCAAAGTGTTGTCACTTAGGACGTTGTAGACGATTGCCGAAATCATTTGCTTTAGTTGGTCGATGAACTCGGCGGGGCTGTAGCGGCCACGCTCAATCTGTCGCAGTTTGCTTTCCCAGATGCCGGTCAGTTTGACGCTTTTAATCATCTCCTCGTTGATGGTCTCGATGAGTTGGATTCCGGCCGGGGCTGCCATGATGTTTTTGCGTTCGCGGTAGATATAGTGACGCTTGTATAGGGTCTCGATGATGGCTGCGCGGGTCGACGGGCGGCCGATGCCGTTTTCTTTCATGGCCTCGCGCAGTTCCTCGTCGTCGACGTTCTTGCCGGCCGACTCCATGGCGCGGAGCAGTGTACCCTCGTTGTAGTATTTGGGGGGTTGGGTGGTTTTTTTGAGCAACGAAGGTGTATGAGGGCCGTGCTCGCCGACGGTGAACTGTGGGAGGATGTTTTCCTCGTCGCGGTTGGCGTCGTCGGCGTCGCTGTCGTTGTTTTTGGCGTAGATGACGCGCCATCCGGGGTCGGTGATAACCTTGCCGGTGGCCTTGAACGGGATGTCGGCTATCGAGGCCGTGACGGTGGTCGAGAGGAAGCGGCAGTCGGGGTAGAACGCGGCTATAAAACGCAGTGCGATAAGGTGATATAGTTTGCGCTCATTGCCCACGAGCGACGTCGGCACCTGTCCCGTGGGGATAATGGCGTGGTGGTCAGTGACCTTGGCGTTGTCAAAGACCTTTTTGCTTTTGGGTAATTTTGCGGCGAGCACGGGGGCCGTCAGCGGCGCGTAGGGAGTCATTTTCTGCAAGATGCCGGGAATCTTGGGGTAGAGGTCGTCGGTCAGATAGGTGGTGTCGACGCGCGGATAGGTGGTCACCTTTTTTTCATACAGCGACTGGATGAGGCTCAGAGTCTCGTCGGCGGTCCAACCCCATTTCTTGTTACATTCAACCTGGAGCGAGGTAAGGTCAAAGAGTCGTGGTGGAGCCTCGCGGCCTTTCTTCTCCTCGACGCCGGTGATTGTCAACTCGTTGCCGGCGATGCGGGCGCAAGCCTCGTTGGCCTCCTCCTCGGTTGCAAAGCGCCCTTTGACGGCGTTGAACGTTGTGTCGCGATAGACGGTTTTCAACTCCCAGTAGTCGGTCGGGACAAAGTTTTGTATCTCCTTGTGTCGCTCGACGATAAGGGCGAGGGTAGGGGTCTGGACACGGCCGATGGAGAGGACGTTGCCCGGCGAAGAACATTTTAGCGAGTAGAGGCGCGTGGCGTTCATGCCCAGCAACCAGTCGCCGATGGCGCGGGCGAGTCCGGCGAGATATAGGTTGTCAAATTCTGATTGCGGGCGCAGGTCGTTGAAACCGTCGCGGATAGCCTCGTCGGTCAGCGACGAGATCCAGAGTCGCTTGACGGGACATTTGACGCCTACTTTCTGCATTATCCAGCGCTGAATCAATTCACCCTCCTGTCCGGCATCGCCGCAGTTGACAACCTCGGTGGCTGTGGCGGTCAGTTGGCGGATTACGTTTAGTTGGCGTTGCTTGCCGCGGTCGTCTATTTCCTTGATGGCAAAGCGCTCGGGAATCATGGGCAACTGGCCCAGCGACCAGCGTTTCCACAGGTCGGTATAGTCGCCGGGGTCCTTGAGGCCGCAGAGGTGGCCCGCGGCCCAGGTT
The DNA here is from genome assembly GCA_022511505.1 of Muribaculaceae bacterium. Lineage (GTDB taxonomy): Bacteria > Bacteroidota > Bacteroidia > Bacteroidales > Muribaculaceae > HGM05190. The sequence goes on along the minus strand of JAFLTK010000229.1, from coordinate 8,405 downwards.
ACTTGCCAGCCGTTCCCCTCAAAGTAACCGTCGCGCGACACGTTGGCACCCAATATCTTGGCGATATCAGAGGCGGCGCTTTTTTTCTCGGCGATACAAACTTTCATTCTCGGCGGTTGGAGTGCTTATTTCTTTTTGACCTTGACCTCAGAGACGCCTCGCGGGCAGGTCAGTTTGATAATGAACTGAGCCGGTTGCTTTTTCAGGGCGGGAAAATCGATTTCGACGTCGATTATCCCCTCATCCTCCCACTGGAAATAGCGCTTGAAGTCGACCCCGTCGATATCGGTCGCGGCGTTGACGGCATTGCCAACCTGGAGCGTTGCCTCGTCGATGCGGTTTGAGGTGTGGGGTTGGCCGATGAGCGTTCCATAAACACGGGTGCCGTCGGGGCGGAAGTCGACAGCGTTGACAACCAGTGCCAGCGGCGTGTTGATGGCATTGTCCGTCGTGTAGCCGGTGACTTTCTTGGCGTTAACGGTCAGGACGGCAACGAGCGTAATCGCGAGGGTGAGGATGAATTTTTTCATTGTGATGAATATTAACTATTCTTGGCCTCGTTCCAGAGGGCGTCCATTTCTTCGAGAGTCATCTCGTTGAGACGTCGTCCGGCCAGACGGGCCTGTTGCTCTATATAATTAAACCGATAAATAAACTTTTTGTTCGTTTTTTCGAGCGCATTTTCGGGATTGACGCCATAAAGACGCGCGGCATTGACCACGCTGAACAGCAAGTCGCCCATCTCGCTCTCGATGCGGTCACGGTCGGCGCTTTTAATCTCGGTCTCGACCTCGGCAACCTCCTCCTTGACCTTTTCCCACACCTGCTCGGGGGTCTCCCAGTCAAAGCCAACGTTGGCCGCCTTCTCCTGGATGCGGTCGGCCTTGATAAGAGCGGGTAGGGCAGCGGGGACGCCGGCGAGGACGCTCTTGTTGCCGTCTTTCTCCTTGAGTTTCAGTTGCTCCCAGTTGAGTTCCACGTCGTGGGCCGAACTGACGGCAGTGTCGCCAAACACGTGGGGATGGCGGTAGATGAGTTTGGCGTTGAGTTTGTCGGCCACGTCTACAATATCAAAGTCGCCCTTTTCTTCTCCAATCTTGCTGTAAAAAAGGATGTGGAGCAACACGTCGCCAAGTTCCTTGGCAATGTTTGCCGAGTCGTCGTTGCTGAGCGCCTCGGCCAGTTCAAATGTTTCTTCAATGGTGTTGGGGCGCAAACTCTCGTTGGTCTGTTTGGCGTCCCACGGGCAACGTACGCGCAGGATATCGAGCGTATCGATAACGCGTCCCAGTGCCTCTATCTTTTCGGCTCTTGAATGTCGCGATGTCATAGGTGGGTCAGGTGGTAAAATTTATTGCAAAATTAGCAAAATCCTCGCCAATAGCCAAATTTTAACACCTTTTCGTCGATGAATTGTAATAGAAAAAAGCGTGGACGCCGTTAATGACATCCACGCCTAATGCTTTGACTGTTATTGCTTTAGCTTCTTATCGCGAGAAGAAATTCTTGACAGCGTTGACACTCTTGTCGGTGGTGTTGACAACGGCGTCGCGAGACTTGTCATATACCTGAACGCTCTTGTCGGCGGTCTTCTCGGCAGCGTTGACAACGGCTTTCTTTGATTTCTTATAGACTTTAGTCGACTTGCACGCAACCTTATCGGCAGTGTTGACAACAGCATCTTTTGAAACGTTATAGACATCGGTCGACTTGGTGGCAACAGTGTCGGCCGCGTTGACAACAGCATCTTTGCCACTGTTTACCAGGCCGTTGAACGTCGGAGTCTCAGCCATCAGTGATGCACTACCGGCCATAACGGCGCCGGCTACGATAAATAATTTCAATGTGTTTGCTTTGAACGTTTTCATTGTGGTCAGTTTTTAAAGGTTGTTGTATCAATAGCCGGTTTTCCCGACTTCACTATAACAACGCTTAACCGCCCGCAAAGTTCAACGGCAAAATGCTCGCGGTGTCAAGATTTTTTTGTAATTTTGCGTGGATTTAAACGATTATTGCTATGTTCCGACAAATGCCCCCGGTTACTAAAAACCTGATTATTATAAACTTGATTATCTGGCTGTTTATGTTTATTACGTTCAGTAGCCAGCCCGGTGTCTATGGTAACGTGATGAAATATGGGGCGTTACACTATTTCACGGCCCCCGATTTCAACCCGGCACAGTTGTTTACATATATGTTCATGCACTCGACCCAAAGTATCGCCCACGTGTTTTTCAATATGTTCACGTTGTTTTTCTTTGGCACGGCGATTGAGCGCACGCTGGGGAGTGGTCGCTTTCTGTTTTATTATATATCGTGTGGCATCGGCGCAGCGCTGATTCAGGAGGGAGTCTGGGCGTTGACATGGGTCAATAGTTTTTGTGACTGGTTTGGCCACCGGGCGGGTCTATCAGCCGACACCGTCAAGGAAATGCTCAACGAAACGCTCCACTCGGGCCAAGGAATGGAGGTTGTCAACATGTTCCTAAACAACGCGATGTTGACAATCGGTGCCTCGGGTTCGGTCTATGGCGTTTTGCTCGCGTTTGCGATGATTTACCCCAATCAGCCTATGTATCTGTTCTTTATCCCGATTCCGATTAAGGCCAAGTATATGGTTGCCGGCTTTATGGTCATTGAGATACTGATGGGCCTTAGCAATGCGGCCGGTTTTGCCGATAGTGTGGCTCATTTTGCCCACCTTGGAGGCATGCTTTTTGGCTTCTTCATGATTTGGTACTGGAAACGTCGAGGCGACTTGCACAGAGGATTTTGACCTATAAATGGCTGTTATGGAAGTGTTTAGCAAATTCGGACGGCTGAAAGGACAGTGGTTGCAGTGGTCGGTGACGGTTAAACTCGTCGTTGTCAACGTTGCCATCTTTCTGATTCTCAGGATATTGGCTATTGTTGGCGGCTTGTCGGGAAACCCGTCGCTACTGGAGGCGTCGCTTGGCGCCGTCGAGTTGCCCGGCTCGTGGACGTTGCTTGTGCGGGCGCCGTGGACGTTGCTGACCTATATGTTTGTGCAGTTTGACGTCACTCACTTGCTGTTCAACATGATATGGCTCTACTGGTTTGGGACAATCTTCACGGCGTTCAACCTCTCGTGGCGGTTGCTGCCTATATATATATATGGTGGTATTGCCGGCGCGCTGGTGTTCTTGCTGACTGCCGGCGGAGGCGGATGCTTGATTGGCTCGAGCGCGGCCATTAGCGCCATCGTCGCGGCTACTGCAATGATAATTCCCAACTACTCAGTGCAATTGCTACTGATTGGCAATGTTAAACTCAAGTGGATTGCAATTGTCACGATAGGTATCGACGTGCTTTTTGTCAGTTCGGGCGGAAGCAACCTCGGCGGACACATCGCCCACCTTGGCGGGGCGTTGATGGGCGTAGTCTATGCCCTTGCATTGCGACGAGGAATCGACTTGGCGTGGCCGCTAAAGCGCGTAATCGAGGCCTTCCGCGCCCTTATAAATCGACCTCGCCGTGCGCCCAAAGCGGCGACAACCTCGACTGAGGCTCCGTCTCAAGCCACTATCGACGCCATTCTCGACAAGATACGTCGCTCGGGCTACACATCGCTGACCCCGGCCGAGCGTGCAACCCTGTTCAGCGCCGGCTCTAAGAATTCTCCTCCAAAATGAAAACACCGCTGATTCTGAAAAACCGATTTGTAGCAGCCGCGATAGTCGGTATCGTGGTCATGGTTGCCATGCTGACGGTAGCGGCCGGCTGGGCATGTTACATAGACCCCGTAAAGATGCCTCTCGCCGGTATTTTGACTCTTGCATACGGTGCGATATTGATTGCCAACGTGGTTGTGACCGTCTTTGTCGCGTTTTTCTCACGTAGACTGATGGTGGTTGGCATCGCCGCTATTGTGCTGACCCTACAGTCGGCCCTCGAGTTTTGCCCACTGAATGTCAACGGTTTGATTACCCCGACTCTTACTCCGACCGAGCAGCAGAGCGCGTTCACCCTCATGAGTTTCAACGCCCACGACTTCGAGCCGGCCAATGGAGAATATCTACCAAACGGCGACAACCCGTTCTATGAGTATTTCCTCGAGAAAGACCCCGATATAATTGTCATTCAGGAGATTGAGGTTGTCGGGCCCTATGAGCCGTGGCATTTGAAGAAGCATCAAGTCGACGCCCTCCTCGAGCGCTACCCACATTCTGAGGCCCACTATCGTCAGGGTGTCAACCTTGCCGTCTTCTCCAAATTTCCATTTGAGGTGTTATGGTTCAAAGCGCATAACGGTTACTATGCTCAGTCACAAGCGGTTAATGTTACGTTGCCCGATGGCCGCGAGTTTACGATAATTAATGTCCACCTCCAGTCGTTAGGGTTGACGATGGCCGACAAAGCGCTGTATACCGACGTCCTTAAAGCGTCGGCCGACCGCAAAGAATTGTCAAAATTGCGCGGAAAAGTGTTCCGCAAACTCGGCCGCGCGTTCAAGCAGCGCGCCGCCCAGGCCGACACTATCCGCCAGATGATTCTGACCGACCCGCGCATTAAGGAGAATCTGATTGTCACCGGCGACTTTAACGACGTCCAGAATTGCTGGTCAGTGCGTCACGTTTGTGACGGTACCAGGTTGCGTAGCGTCTACCGCAATGTTGGCTTCGGTCCGCTGATTACCTACTATTATAGTAAAATGTATTTCCGCATTGACCACACCCTCTATCGGGGCGACCTTAAACCGCTGTATTACGACTGTGACCAGACGTTCAGGTATAGCGACCATTTCCCGGTCATGATGGAATTTCTTCTCGAAGCGAAATAAACCATCGTCGATAGTCGTTGTCAAATATAAAATCAATCATAACTTTCAGAGCAATGAGAAAACAATTATTAACCACGGTGGTAGGCGGCCTTGCGCTGACGGCCACCCTAAATCCGGTCTTAGCAATGAGTCAGGAGCATCAAAATCCATTCTTGGCGCCCTATACCACGCCCTACGAGATTCCGCCCTTTGAGCAGATTCAGTATAGCGACTATATCCCCGCTCTGCAGCAGGGTATCGCCGAGCAGAAGGCCGCTGTTGAGGCAATTATCAACAACCCGGAGGCACCGACGTTTGACAACACTGTCCTTGCCTTTGAGAAATCGGGCGACCTGCTCAACCGTGTTATGCTCGTGTTCAGTTCGCTCGACGAGTCGCTGTCGTCGCCCGAGATGGTCGAGATTGCCGAAGTTGCCTATCCCGCCTACTCGGTCCACTCTGACCAGATGATGATGGACGACCGCCTGTTCCAGCGCTTCAAGACCCTCTATGACAACCGTGACAACCTCAACCTGACCGGCCCCCGACGTCGCGCCGTTGAGGAATACTATAAATCGTTTGTGCGCGCCGGCGCTCTGCTCGACGATGCCAAAAAAGAGGAACTCAGCAAGGTCAACACCCGCCTGACCGACCTCTATCTGAAGTTCAACAAGAACCTGCTGAATGCAACCAACGCCTACGAGCTCGTTGTCGACGACCCGGCCAAACTCGCCGGCCTCCCCGCTTCGAGCATCGACCAGGCTGCCGACGAGGCAAAGGCTCGCGGTCACGAGGGCAAATGGGTGTTCACCCTCCATGCCCCCAGCCGTCTGCCCCTTCTTCAGTATGCCGACAATCGCGACCTTCGCCGTGCCATGTATGAAGCCTACACCTCGCTGGCATCGTCGGGCGAATACAACAACTACCCCGTTATCAACGACATCCTCAAGACTCGCGCCGTCAAGGCCTCGCTGCTCGGCTATCCCGACTATGCCGCCTATATGACCGCCAACGTCATGGCCAAGACTACTCAGGCCGCCGAAGATCTGTTGCTCCACATCTGGCAACCGGCCATAAATCGCGTGGCCGACGAGGTCAAGGAGATGCAGGCCGTTGTCGATGCCGAGGGTGGCAACTTCACCATCGCCCCCTGGGATTATTACTACTATGCCGAGAAAGTGCGCCGCAACAAGTATAACCTCGACGAGAACGAGGTGCGCCGGTACTTTGCCCTCGACAACGTGCGCCGCGGCATCTTCACCATGGCCGAGCGTCTATATGGCATCACATTCACCGAGATGCCCGATGCTCCCAAGTATCACCCCGAGGTAAAGGTTTATGACGTCAAGGATGCCGAAGGCAAGCACCTCGCCGTCTTTATGACCGACTATTTCCCGCGCGAATCTAAGCGTCAGGGCGCATGGATGAGTGAGTTCAAGGGCTCGTTTGTCGATCCGGACGGGACCGTTGGCCGTCCCATCATCTACAACGTCGGAAACTTTAGCCGTCCTACTGCCGACGCTCCCGCGCTGCTCACTCTCGACGAGGTAGAGACCATGTTCCACGAGTTTGGCCACGGTCTTCACGGCATGCTTTCGCGTGCTGCCCTCCGTAGCCAGAGCGGCACAAACGTTGACCGCGACTTTGTCGAACTGCCCTCTCAGATTCATGAACACTGGGCTCTCGAACCCGAACTACTCAAGGAGTATGCCTTCCATTACAAGACCGGTGAGGTCATCCCCGACTCGCTGATTACCAAACTCCAGGCCGCGTCGACCCACAATCAGGGCTTCACCACCACCGAACTTGTTGGCGCCGCCCTTCTCGACCTGCAGTGGGGCAAGTTGAACCCCACCGAGGATGTTGACGTTGAGGCCTTTGAGCGCAACGTTGCCGGGCGCCTGAACATGCCCGCCGAGGTGCAGTTCCGCTATCGCAGCCCCTACTTCAAGCATATCTTTGGCAGCGACGGTTATGCCTCGGGTTACTACACCTACCTCTGGGCCGAGGTGCTTGATAGCGACGGCTTTGAACTCTTTGCCGAGAAAGGCATCTTTGACCCTGAGACCGCGCGCTCGTTCCGCGAAAACATCCTCGAAGCCGGCGGCAGTGAAGACCCGATGACCCTCTATGTCCGTTTCCGCGGCCATGAGCCCAAGGTCGACGCCCTCCTGCGCAACCGCGGCCTTGACCCCGTCAAAGACCCCGTCAAAATCGACCTCAGCAACATTGGCGGCAAATGACAGTAGAGAATAATTAGTAGATATCAGATAGTTATTAATTCTCGGCATGAGGCTAATGGTCTTATGCCGAGAATTTTTTAAAGGAAGCGATAAATCAAGAGTATAACTATCTTCCCTATGGGGAATTAGCGTTAGGTGAAGACTCCTCCCGTTGCTCTGATTTATGAGAAATCATATCCCATTAAAAAAATATTTTTTAAATTCAAAAATTCTTACTATATTTGCGACTTGAAAAGGTGCCTCTCCACGCAATCAACGTTTTAGACTGTTATTTGAGCCTTTTGAACAGACCACAATTACCTTAAAAACTAATCTTTTTTTATTAACATAAATCTCTAAACATGAAAAAACTATTTACGTTATTCACCGCAATGTTGGTGGGTGCCGCGATGGGTTTTGCCGCTGATGTAGAGTACACTATTCAGGGTAATGACCAGGGTGCTCCTAAGGCTGGTGAAGTCCTTAGAACCCAAGGTACAGCAGTCACAATGACTGCCAACCAAGACGGTTCTTCTAACAAAGGTGTAGTCAGTGGTGCCACTTTTGCCGATGGTACTGTTGGTACTTCTCTGTGTTCAAAATCAACTCAGATGCGCATGTCATCGGCACCTGATGCCGACAATCTTGCCGGTACTCCTAATGGTGCAGGTTGCGTTTCTTACACAGTAGTTATTACTAAGCCTGTTACCAATTTTAAAGTCTATTTTGAAGCCGCCGGTACAAGCCGCAGTGTCAATCTTTACAATCAGTCAACCGGAGACAAAATCACAATCGCCGGTGAAACAAATGAGGTTGCAATGGGTGGTACCAACAATGGCTTTGTAGCAACAGAGGCTTCTGTTGCCCCCGGTACCTACACTCTTTATGCTACCGGTTTTGGTGGTGGTTTCATGGGTGTTAAGTATACTGTAACCGAGGAAGGTGGCGAGGAGCCCGGTGGCGAAGAGCCCGGTGACTTCTACGGCACCCTGTTCCACTGGCAGTCAGACGGTAATGCAATTTCTACCGGTACTACCGTTTCAACCAAAGGTGGTACGTTGACTATTGATGGAACGGCTAATCCAAGCACTGAAAGTGCCGCTTATGCCGCTGATGTTCCTGATGATATGAAATCAACTGGTAAAAACGCTCTTAAACTTGGTACTAACACTCTCTATGCCGGGCTTAAACTTGATAAGGCTCTGAAAGCCGGTGATATTATTTATATCTGTGGTTATAACCCTTACAAAGTTGGTACCAACGTTTCAGGTAATGCTGCCACTACAGATATCGCTGCAAGTCTTGAGACAGGTTCTGGCAAGAGTGACTACCAGGTTGCGCAAGTTGTTGTTCCCGCTTCGGCCGAAGGTGCTACTACTCTTTATTTGAGCCGCGCCAAAGGT